>CAMBHX010000070.1 GCA_945867285.1 Sulfuricurvum sp. IAE1 | reverse complement strand
GTTCCATAAAGAAGGGAAGGCATTTTTACTAACATCACAACACGCTCCTATAGCATTTTTGACCAATTATAGCTACATTGCAATTATTATTTACACTCAATACTGTTTTAAGAAAAAACCAGTCCATCATATTACAATTTTTAGAAATTAAGATCTGAACCAAGTATGATTTTAAATAAAACACCACCATTCTTATTTTCAGCTTTTAGTATTCCATTATGATGCTCTTCAACAATCATTTTTGACATATATAAACCCAATCCTGTTCCATTCTTTTCATCTTTAGTAGAAAAATAGGGATCAAAAATTTTTTCAATAATACTATCGGGTATTCCCCCACCATTATCACTAATGTCAAGTATGTTGTTTTTAGAGGTGATTTTTATTTGAGGTTTTACTGTTTTCTTCTCTTTGAAATTGTCTTGAGCATTCTTGAATATATTTAGGACAACCTGTATCACTTCATTCTCATGCATTTCTATCTTCATCTCATCAAAATACTCTTCTATTATCGTAATACCCGCCATGTCTAATGATTTTTGTATAATATTTAGAGCTTTAGCAGATATTTCATGAAATGAACATAACGCTAATTTTTTATCTGGTTTATAAAAATTTCTGAAATCGTCAATAGTTGTTGTCAAATTTTCAATATAGCCTTCAATATTGTTAAGCTCATCAAGATAAGCATTTTTTTGAGCATCACGTCCGTCCTTGGTTTTTAGATCAAAATTTTCTAGTTGAGCATCCAACTTCATGTTTATTACAGCGATGGATATCGCCATTAAAGGCTGTCTCCATTGATGAGCAATCATGGAGATCATTTCACCCATTTGTGCGAGACGTGACTGTTGAAGCATTTGTTCTTCTTGCAATTTACGTTCACGCTTGAGGCGATTTTTGGTCGTAACGTCTAAAAAGGTAACAACTGAACCATTATAATGTTCATTGTGTATTGGACTAGACCAGTAGTCAACCTCAATAGATGTTCCGTCACGTTTCCAAAATATTTCATTTTTTGCATGACATGATTCGTAAATACGATTCGCCTTATAAATCATACATTGATCTTCTGAGCATTCAGAGCCATCCTTTTTTGTATGATGAATGAGTCTGTGAATATTTTTACCTAAAATCTCATCCTCATGATCATATCCAAGAAGTTGCAAAAACTTTTGATTGACAAATATGCATTTACCGCTATCATCAAATCCATAAACACCCTCGGTTATAGAGTTTAATAATGTTTCTAGTAGCTCTTCTTTTTCTTTAGCGAATTGCATTAAATTTTGATAAAGTTGTTTTTGATTTTTGATTTCTTGAAGTAATTCAACCTCTTTTGAAATATCCGTATGCGCTCCAGTCATTCTAAGCGGTATTCCTTCGGAACTCAAAGTAGCTTTTCCTCGGATTTTAATCCATTTGTATTCACCATTTTTACAGCAAAGTCGTACATCAATTTCATAAGGGATATTTTCTGGATTTGAGAAATGATGATTTAACAGATCTTCAACTAGAGGTTTATCTTCGAAATGAATAATCTCAAAAAAAGCGCTTACTTCATTGGGAAACTCATCTTGATGGAATCCAAGCATTTCTTTCCACCGGGGAGAAAAATAGACAATATTGCGCTCAATGTCCCAGTCCCAAAGTCCATCTCCTGTTCCTGTCCACGCTAAATCCAAGCGCTCTTTGAGTCTATTACTCTCCTCTTGTAGTTTTGTTTCAATAGTTACATCAACTAAATAACCAATAAAGTGGGTAATATCTCCATTTTCAGAACGAATAATTTGGCTCGAATCTTTGACCCAGCGGTATTTTCCAAAGCCATCCAAATAACGGTAGGGTTGGTGTACAAATGAGTTAGATTCAATATTATTACTAGCAGCAACTACCTCTTTTGAGACGCGTGGGAGATCATCTGGATGAATTTGATCCATATACTTTAATTCGCCGGAAAGATACTGCTTTGAGTCATGTCCATAAATATCTAAAATATTATTAGTAATTGATTCAACGGGCCATCCTGATTCATTTTTCCAAATAAAGATCACAACGGGACCATTATTAAACAAATCCAATTTATACAAGGAACTTTCAATCATTGTTGACCTCCGAAAAACCTATTATACTTATTTTTATTATAAGAAAATCTCTATATTGTATCAACTTAATATTCCCAGTGAAGAATTGATCGTGCTGTATAATATAGCTAGTCAGCTTGTACAATAATCATAGTGAGAGGATACGTTTGATGACTATAACCGTTAGCCAAATAGCTAAATGGATCAATATTATCAATCTCACTTGAGAGTTCTAGTTCATCAACATAAACTAAAAGATCTGAATGTAGACCGAAGTAGCTACAAAAGAGATGCAGTGTCATAGTCCAGTCGACTATACGTATCCCAATTTTTTTTTCATAGCGTAATTCTTGAATGTATGCATGTCGAAATAATGCTGCAACGCGTGCTTGCGTATAGGGTATATAAAGATAATCTGATAATAGTTTGATTAGAATTTCTATTTTACCATCGGTAGCATAGGGTTCAGCTTTTGCTATAAGATTAAGAAAGAGAGTATGAAATTCAATAAAATAAGGAAGAATTGCAAATTCAGGGTGTTTGTCAATTAAAAAGTATACTTTTTGTATATCTTCATGAAGAATTGCTTTTTGAAGCATTTTTTTTGATTCAATAACTTCTATCGCTTCTTTGACTAACGGTCGCATGGGAATAAAATCAAGTAAATAGGTACTGATTTTCAGAGCTTCATCCAGTTCTCCCTCGGCTTCATACATAAGCATCCTCACAAAAGTACGATCACCAATCTCTAAAACTTTTTTGAATACTTCTTCTAATTTTAAAAATGGATATTTTTCTACTAAAAGAAAGTAGGATTTAAAATCACGCTCACGAATAAGTTTGTCAGAATCTAAAAATTGAGAATAATTTTGTTCCAATTTATAAATTAAATCTTTTTTTGAAGGGATTTGAAGATACGGTTCAAGTTGTTTCTTTGCTTCATCTATGGAGGCTATTGTGTTTTGTCTAAAAAGCTGTTTCGCTTTTTTGTAAAGCTTTAACCATTGAGCTTCTATGATATTATATTCATCCGTTTTTAATAAAAATGGATAAAGTTCTGCAAGTTTAAATGCGATAATGATATTGCCTGAATGGACGTTGACATAAAATTGCGTATATAGACGCGCATTAAATAAATGAGATTCCCATTCAGTTTTATACTGCTGATGAAACATAAAAGGCAAGATGGTTTTATTGGCTTCCTTAAGTTCATGTTTCATAAGATGGGATTTAGCTTGTTCAAGCTGCTCACTCCATCCCTTGTGAAATAGTTCGATAATGGGAAGTGTTACTAAAAAAATATTTTTTTCAATGGACAAAAATGCGTTTTCATATTCTTTTAAATGAAGATGTATTGAGAATTCTTCTACAAATGCCTCAGTATTGATTATTTGGATTTCACCGTCGACAAAACAAATCATTAAGAATGAATCTCTTAGAGCCATTTGAGTAATTCCTGATTTTGTAACCAGAATTTCACGCACGACTTGGGACATCTTATGATTATATAAAGTGATATGATTGGAACGTGTGGCTATCAGTAAATGGTCTTCTCCCATCAAAATAACTTGCGTCGGCCATCCCAAAATTTCAACATTAAGTTTGGACAATACTTGTGTTTGAACATTCCATGCATAAACCTCACCATTTCGTCCTACAGTGTAAAGAATTAAACTAGGGGTAAATACCGAGCATTCAATTGTTGATGATGTACTAAAATGTCCAATAGATTCATGTTTTTCAAGATCAAAAATCTCAGTAACATTGTTAAAACTGCTCATAGTGATATAACGGGAGTTTGTTGAAAATTCAATATTAGAGATATAATCTGGTCGTTTATCAAAAGGGGAAAAACATTTTTTATATTGCAGATCATACAAAAATACTTTTCCATCTTCTCCGCCCATAGCAAGAAGTTCACCATGAGGACTAAAGCAACTAGTATAGATCGGAAAAGTATGAAAATGGAGTGTTTCATGCACTAAGGGCAAAGTGGTCAAATTAATAAGATTTGCTTTTGCGTATTGTGCATAACTAATAAGTAAATCACCTCTGTTGGAAATCGCAAAAGAATGGTCATAAGGAAATCGAGCCTGTTGATTTTTTTCTAATACTTGAGTCTTTTTCAGCTCCATTGTTGTGAGATTATAATCATAATAGGCATAGTAGTTGTCCAAAATAAAGAGTGAATCATCAATAATACATGAAGCTATAGGGGTATTAAGACAATACAGTTTATGCTGTAGTATGAACACTGTATCAGCCTAAAATCTCAATAAAATCTATTGGGATAAAAGAAGCGATGTAAAGTTTGTTTGCTGTAATGCATTTCATAAAAATTTGTACTTCAACCGGCTCAGGACTAACATTTAAAAAAAGTCTAGGTGCGCTCTCTAAGCCTAAATTAATGAGGCATTCTTTCCAATCAATCAATGAGTGTTTACAAGTACACTTATCACTATGAATAAAATAAGTTTCAATGGGAACAGCAGCATCAATAGAATAATTTGTCAAACTATTAAAAAGTTTATTTTTATATATGACTTTAGACTCCAGATTAAGTATAACAGTTGCCGTGGGAAGTGATTGAATAATTTCACCCCATTGAATTTCACGAGCTTTTTCAACGCTTTGTGATAATTCTTCCAATTGAAGGCGTTTAAGTTCAGTAATATCTTGACGAATACAAATATATTCGATGATATTGTCTTCAGGATCAAGAATAGGTAAAATAGTTGCATTTACCGTGTATAAGTTACCTGCTTTTGCACGATTTTCAAGTGTTCCTTGCCATACATTTTTAGACTGAATTGTTGACCATAACTGACGGAATACTTCAGAGGAACTATTGGGTGAACGGACAATATTATGAGGCTGACCTATTAATTCGGTTAATTGATAGCCTGAAATTTTACAAAAAGCATCATTAGCATAATTAATAATCCCCTTATGATTTGTTTTTGAAACAATAGTTGCAGCATCTACTGCATATTTGTATTGCTCCAAGAGGGTAGTACTTAACTTGGACTTTTCTTCAAGTTTTATGTAGAGTTCTTCGACTTTTTTTACATTGTATAGAGCACTAGCAACTTCTAAAAGCTGTTCAAAAAAAAGGTGTGATTTAATTGGCTTACGAACAAATTTTGAAACTCCAAGGTTTATCAGTTTCACTAAGTCATCTGATTCTTCAAATGCAGTAAGAACCATTATTTTCTGGGAGGGGTGAATGGACTTAATACGCTCTATCATTTCTATACCATTCATAATCGGCATAGATACGTCAGCAAGAACGATGTCATATTTTTTTTCTTGATATTTATTGAATCCTTCAAGGCCATTGGTGGCTGTATCTACTTGTTGAAAAAAACGCTCAAGGACTTTTTTGAAATCCGTACGAACTTCAGCTTCATCTTCAACATAGAGAATATTCATACCTCTTGTGTACTTGGGAAGCTGCTGAAATATATCAACTGGATCGGATGACATCAACACCCCTTATAAAGACCATATAGTTTAAAGTATTGCTAATAGATATACCTAAAGACATCTATATTAACAATTATAACAATTATAACATCAGAAGTGTTGCAATAGTGTTGCAACATAGTATTTTATGTTTTATTGATTTACATCAAACCTACTTTTTTTAAGAGCTAAATCATTTAGGTCGATATTGATGTATATCTTACTATAGAGGAGCTAGTATACAAGTTCTACCAAGTAGGATTCATCTTACAATTTAGTGTCCAAGTTATCACATCAATATTATAGATTACAAAACAATGCCCTTTAGTCGAATATTTTAACGCTCCATAATGGAGCTTAATGCTACAATAAAACCATGAAAATACTTATGATTGACCACAGTGGATTGCAGGTACAAACACGCAAAATGTTTATCGAAGAAGCAATAGTGTGCACGGTTGACGTTGTGCTTAATCACACAGATGTAGAGAAATTTTTAACCCAAGAGAGTTATGATTTAATCATATTAGACCACTCTACTGATACATGTCAAGAATCTGCCTCCTACATTTTAGAACGTAATCCTGTACAAGCCATATTGGTTGTTAGCAGTGCACCACACTGTATTATCCAACGATGTGCCGATTGTCTTAGCCATCATAATGTACGACGTCTGAACAATCCTACCTCCATTAAAAATATTATTCGTATGGTCCGGGAGTTTACTGAAACATTCTGTAATCACTACGATGAAAAAACCAACACTCTTAGTCCCTCAAACTAAGAGAAACTTTTCCTTTTTGCACATCTACTTCCAACACTCGGATATGACTTAATTGCTGATTGACACTTAACACTTCGAGTGGATGGGCAATCCGTTTTTGCGACATTTGTGATATATGAATAAGTCCATCATTTTTAAGTCCAATATCCACAAAGGCTCCAAAATCAGCAATATTTCGAACGACTCCCGAAACAATTGAACCTTCATGCAACTCTTTGATGTCACTCAAACCTGATCGAAACACAATTGGAGGCAGTGTCTCACGTGGGTCAAATCCCGGTTTTTTGAGTTCGTGGACAATATCACCAAGTGTTGCTTCTCCGATTCCAAACTCTTTAGCCATACTTCCAATTTGATCTTTGGTAATCAATCCAACATCATACGTTTTTAAAAGCTTTTGTGCCACATCATAACTCTCAGGATGAACACCTGTGTTATCAAGAATACTTTTCCCCTCACGTATACGAAAAAATCCAGCACACTGCTCATAGGCTTTGGCTCCTAGCCCTTTTACTTTTAATAGCTCTTGTTTGCTTTTGAATACTCCTATTTTTTCTCGATGTTCTATGATCGATTTGGCTATTTTTGTCCCCACTCCCGCTACATACGACAGCAATGACACTGATGCACTGTTAGGATCAACACCGATACGATTGACCAAATCTTCGGTCACTTCTCCTAGCTTTTTTTCCAAAAGCTTTTGATCCACATCGTGCTGATACTGCCCTATTCCCAACGATTTTGGATCGATTTTGACCAATGCTGCCATCGGATCACGAAGACGCTGGGCGATAGAAATAGCACCTCGTATCGTCACATCCAGTTGTGGATACTCTTCTTGAGCGATTTTGGATGCCGAATAAACCGATGCTCCCGCCTCTGAGACCACAGTATAAGCCAAATTTAGTCCCTCTTCTTTGTTTACACGAGCAAAAAATTCTTGTGTCTCTCGTGAGCCCGTCCCATTTCCAATAGCAACACCCGTAATATTATATTTTTGGGTCAGTTCTTTTATCACTTTTGCAGACGCACTGTAATCACTTTGCGGTGGGGTTGGATAGATAACAGCGTGCGATAGATATTTCCCATGCTCATCGACCACAGCAAGCTTGCATCCCGTGCGATACGCCGGATCAGCTCCCAAGATGACTCGTTTGGTTACAGGAGGGGTATTGAGAAGCTGTGTGAGATTTTTTCCAAAAGTACTGATGGCTCCTATATCAGCACGCTCCTTGATACTAGCGTGTATTTCTCGTTCCAATGAAGGGAATAACAATCGCTTAAAACCATCCAAATACGCTTCAAGCAATAATGTTTTACTGCTAGCAGCATTTCTTGGAAGTCGATACTGTTGTATTGCATTTTCCACCCGCTGCATATCGTAGGAAATCTTGACACTTAACTCTTTTTCATGGACTCCTCGCATCATCGCTAAATAACGATGAGAAGGTATAGAGGAAATCCGTTCCTCTTTTCCCGCCAATTTGGCAAATAATCCCTCTTCTTTGAGTGATTTTGTCCCTTTTATCTCAAAACTAGAATACTCCACAAACTGTTTTCTCCAGTACTCACGTTCTTTGGGATCATCACTATACTGCTCCGCTACAATATCTTTTGCCCCTTGCACCGCAACATCTACCGACTTTACCGATCCTTTGACAAACTCATGTGCTTTAATTTGAAATTCTCTCAACTCCAATCGACCACTCTTTAAAATATTTGCCAATGGTTCAAGTCCTGCAGCTATTGCTGATGCTGCACGAGTATTTTTCTTCTCCTTAAAAGGGCGGTAAATATCTTCGAGTATTTGGAGTGTTTGAGCATCCAGT
>CAMBHX010000069.1 GCA_945867285.1 Sulfuricurvum sp. IAE1 | reverse complement strand
AATCGTTTGAATTCAATGGTGGAAAATCGTCCCGATTGGTGTATCTCACGTCAGCGAGACTGGGGTGTTCCTATCGCTTTTTTCCGTATTAAAGAGACGGGTGAAGTGATTTTGGATGAAAAAACGCTTAATTTTACGGCGATGATTTTTGAAATGCAAGGATCAGATGCGTGGTACTCGATGGAAATATCAGAGCTTTTGTACCCGGGATGCCCGTACAAACCTGAAGAGTTGGAAAAAGTAACCGATATTTTGGATGTGTGGTTTGATAGCGGTTCGACGTGGAATTCGGTTCTTAAATCACGTAACTATGACGCTGGAACGTATCCTGCGGATGTCTATATCGAAGGTTCGGATCAGCATCGTGGATGGTTTCAATCCTCATTATTCTTGAGTGCCGCTGTGGAGCATAAAGCTCCGTATAAAGCGATTTTGACTCATGGATTTACGGTGGACGAAAAGGGCGAGAAAATGTCCAAATCCAAGGGTAATGTCGTAGCACCCGATAGTGTTCTCAAAGAATACGGTTCTGAGATTTTACGTCTGTGGGTTGCGATGAGCGATTATCAAGGTGATTTGAAAATCTCAGGCAATATCCTCAAACAAACGGCAGAACAATATCGAAAACTTCGTAATACATTTCGTATAATGTTGGCCAATCTCGATGGTTTAGAGACAATCATTAGCTACGATGAGATGGGTGATATTGATAAATGGATTGTTAGCCGTGCCAAAGAGGTGTTTGACGAGACTCATCGTTTGTTTGGGGAGTACAATTTTGTTCACGGTATGAGCGGATTGAACTTTTTTATCGTCAATGAACTTAGTGGTGTTTACATCGATATTACCAAAGATAGAATGTACTGTGATGCAGCTAATTCGGCAACAAGACGCTCTACTCAAAGTGCGATGGCGATCATTGCCCGTTCAATGTTAGGTCTTATTGCTCCTATTTTGACCTATACTGCAGATGAGATTTTAGAGAGTGCTCCTGCTGTTATTCGTGGAAATGCGACCGATATATTTGATGTAGTGTATACACCTATCGATGCGGTTGAAAGCACTTGGGATGATGTTAACGCCAAAGCAATACGTTTAGGGCTTAATGAAGTCGTAGATGGTTTGAAAAAAGAGAAGATTATCAAAAATACGCTCGAGCTTGTGGTCTCCACTGATTCGGCATTTCATAAGGCATTTAAACGTGAAGATATGGAAGAGTATTTAGTGGTCTCAAAATGGTGTGCGTGCCCACTCAAAGAGATTTTAGGAACTTTTGAGCATGAT
Organism: Sulfuricurvum sp. IAE1; assembly: GCA_945867285.1. GTDB lineage: Bacteria > Campylobacterota > Campylobacteria > Campylobacterales > Sulfurimonadaceae > Sulfuricurvum. The sequence goes on along the minus strand of CAMBHX010000069.1, from coordinate 7,319 downwards.
GGGGCTACATTTAATATTGCTCTTAATGCCCAAAGCAAATGTCCACGTTGTTGGAAATATCATAGTGTCGACGAAGAGACATTGTGTGCACGTTGTGCTGGAGTTGTGGGAGAATGATAGACGTAGCACAGCCAGTGAGTATCAGTTTTATTGCTTGCACTGTAGGGATAATTTTTTTGGTTATTGGAGTGGGTATTATCATGGTTAAAGTTGCTAAAAAACAAATAAATAAGACAGCACAGGAGGCGGTATGATTACTCTTAAAGAGGCGCTAAAACTTTCGGCTGATGAACTGTTAGCTCTTAAAGAAGAGCTAAGAGCAAAAATAGCAGCTTATCCAGAACTTAATGGCTATATTGATGTTCTTAATGTGGGCGAAGGAATTCCTATCGCTATCAAAGACAATATCCAAGTCAATGGTTGGAGTGTAACATCAGGATCAAATATTCTCAAGGGGTATATAGCGCCTTATAATGCAACGGTTATTGATAAATTATTAGCGTGTGGATTAAGCCCCTTTGGTCGAACCAATATGGATGAGTTTGCGATGGGTTCAACGACGGAGAGCAGTTGTTATGGCAAGACACTCAACCCTCTCAATCACAACTGTGTCCCAGGTGGAAGCTCGGGTGGATCAGCGGCAGTGGTAGCAGCAGGTCTTGCAGTCGCAGCATTAGGGAGTGATACGGGTGGATCGATTCGTCAGCCAGCTGCTTTTTGTGGTATTGTGGGGATGAAACCAACCTACGGTCGTGTTAGCCGTTATGGATTGGGTGCATACGCCAGCTCATTGGATCAAATCGGGCCTATGACTCAAAATGTCGAAGATGCAGCGATATTGTACGATATGATAGCAGGGTATGACCCCAAAGATTCGACGAGCAGTCAACGCAAATGCGAGTCAGTAGCCGATAAACTTGATGCAAGTGTCAAACTAACAATCGCCATTATCCCAGACTATCTCAACGATGCGTCAGCAGATGTGCAAAAAGCATATGCCAAAGCGGTTGAGGCTCTAAAGAGTGCAGGGCATACGATTGTTGAAAAGACAATGATGGATCCAAAATTTGATATATCAGCGTATTATATTACAGCAACTGCCGAAGCTACTACTAATTTAGCTCGTTACGATGGAATCCGTTATGGTGCACGCGTTGAGGGTGATACTCTCAAAGATACCTATCTAAAAACTCGTTCTAGTGGCTTTGGATTAGAAGTACAGCGTCGAATTATGTTAGGAAATTTTGTTCTTTCATCGGGATATTATGATGCTTATTATGTCAAAGCACAAAAAGTGCGTACATTGATTCAAGAAGAGTATAATAAGATTTTTCAAGAGGTGGATTTGATTTTAACTCCTGTGGCACCTCGTACTGCCTATGAATTTGGAGCATTATCGGACCCTATCGAAATGTATTTGAGTGATATTTATACTATATCCGTCAACTTGGCGGGATTACCTGCGATATCACTGCCCGTGGATACAGCTCAAAATGGTATGCCAGTCGGTCTGCAATTGGTTGCTCGTGCGTATGACGAGCAAACACTTTTTAACGGGGCTTTGAGCCTCGAACAGGAGCTTCAAAGAAGCTGACTTTAGTGCCATAGCGGCTAGCGTAGTTTTGGGGGCTTTGCTCCTGAAACGCAATTAATTAATTAAATTTAAAGGATACTAAAATGAATATTCGTAAACGTGCACTGACTTTTGAAGATGTTTTGTTAATCCCAAAATACTCTGAAGTTTTACCTAAAGAAGTGAGTCTGAAAACCATGCTGACACGTAATATCCCTCTTAATATTCCGATGATTTCAGCGGCAATGGATACGGTTACAGAGTATCGTGCTGCGATTGCAATGGCACATTTGGGTGGCTTAGGGGTTATCCATAAAAATATGGATATTGAAACACAAGTCAAACAGATCAAAAAAGTCAAAAAGTCAGAAAGCGGTATTATTATTGACCCAATTTTTGTCCACCCATCGGCAACGCTTGAAGAGGCAGAATCGTTGATGAACGAGTTTAAAATCTCAGGGGTCCCCGTTGTAGATACACATAATAAACTGTTGGGTATTTTGACCAACCGTGACATGCGTTTCGAAAAAGATTTGACTAAACTTGCCAGCGAAGCAATGACGCCAATGCCTTTAGTTACTGCAAAAGCAGGGATTACTTTGGCAGATGCTGAACAAATGATGCATGTCAATAAAATTGAAAAGCTTCCTATTATTGATGATAATGGATGCCTTAAAGGTCTTGTAACGATTAAAGACATCAAGAAGCGTATTGAATATCCCAATGCTAATAAAGATGATTTTGGTCGTTTACGTGTGGGAGCTGCCATTGGTGTAGGGCAAATGGATCGAGCTCGTGCGCTCGTGGAAGCGGGCGTTGATGTGTTGGTATTGGATTCGGCCCATGGGCACTCCAAGGGAATTATTGATACTGTTAAAGCAATAAAAGCAGAGTTGGCAGTTGATGTAATTGCCGGGAATGTTGCAACAGGAGAAGCGGTACAAGCGTTAATCGATGCAGGTGCTGATGGGGTCAAGGTTGGTATTGGACCAGGGTCTATTTGTACAACTCGTATTGTGGCAGGTGTGGGTGTACCTCAAATTTCTGCTATTGATGAGTGTGCAGCTGTAGGGCGAGCCGCTGGTGTCCCCATTATAGCTGATGGCGGGATTCGTTATTCAGGTGATTTGGCAAAAGCTCTTGCGGTAGGTGCGAGCTGCATTATGGCAGGTTCACTTTTGGCAGGTACGGAAGAATCACCAGGTGATACGATTATGTTCCAAGGGCGTCAATATAAGTCTTATCGGGGTATGGGATCAATCGGAGCTATGACCAAGGGCTCAACAGATCGTTATTTCCAAGAAGGAACTGCCGCCGACAAACTTGTTCCTGAGGGGATTGAGGGTCGTGTCCCTTATCGTGGGACGATTGCATCTGTCGTTCATCAGATGTTGGGCGGATTACGTGCTTCGATGGGATATTGTGGTTCTAAGGACATTGAAACATTTTGGGAAAAAGCAGAATTCGTTGAGATTACTAGTGCAGGGTTAAAAGAATCACATGTACATGATGTTATCATCACGCAAGAAGCACCAAACTATCACGTATAACATATATTATTTGGAAACACTAAAATGAATACCTCACAGAGGTTCTCTTGCCCTATAGGGTACATCCACTTTAGTGACAGGGACAAATGTCCCTTGTATCCCCCTAAAGCTACAAAAGCTTTGCTTTTGAGAGTTTAAAATCTTTTTGATTTGAGATAAAATAAGGATTTTCATGCAATTACAAACCGAAGCACTTCATGCAGGATACGACAAAGATACTCAACGAACTATGGCGGTGCCGATGTATATGACTACGGCATTTGATTTTGGGAGCACTGATTTTGCAGCAAGCAGTTTTAACCTGCAACAAGGAACCGATAACGTCTATACGCGTGTAGGTAATCCTACAACAGCAGTTTTAGAAAAACGTTTTGCTGTTTTAGAAGGTGGAAGCGGTGCATTGGCGGTAAGCAGCGGAATGAGTGCTATATTTTATAGTATTCTTAACGTCGCACAAGCTGGGGATAATATTATTGTTGCCAACCAACTCTACGGAGGAACAGTAACCCTCTTTTCTCAAACACTTAAACGCTTAGGAATCGAAGCACGTTTTTTTGATATCCACTCATCTGATGCCATTGAAGCGTTGGTTGATGACCATACTAAATGTCTCTTTTTTGAGAGTATCACCAATCCAAGTATTGATGTACCCGATTTTGAGATTTTAGTCTCTATTGCAAATAAGCATAATATACTCACGATTGTTGACAATACTGTTGCAACTCCAATGTTGTGTCAACCATTATTACTAGGCGTAGATGTTGTTGTTCACAGTGCGAGTAAATACACTACAGGACAGGGACTTGCTATCGGTGGACTGATTGTTGAACGTCAAAACTTAGCCGAAAAAATCAAAGGAAATGCCCGTTACCCTGATTTTAATACGCCTGAAGTAAGTTATCATGGATTGGTATTTGCCGATTCGGTCGTCAGCGGTATTTTATTTACTTTTAGAGCTCGAATGGTATTGATGCGTGATACGGGTGCAGTACTGAGCCCTTTTAATGCATGGCTGTTTATTCAAGGTGTTGAGACACTATCGTTGCGAATGAAACAACATTCTCAAAGTGCATTGAGTATTGCACAATGGCTTGAAAAGCATCCTCGTGTTAAAAAAGTGAACTATCCACTACTCACAAGTGATAAAAGCTACTCTAATGCACAAAAATATCTTACCAAAGGTGCAAGCGGATTACTTAGTTTTGAGGTAGAAGATTTTGAGACAGCAAAAAAAGTATTGGATAATGTCGAAATATTCTCTATTGTAGCTAATATTGGAGATAGTAAATCGATTATCAATCACTCTGCTTCGACAACGCATCAGCAACTTAGTAAAGAAGAGTTGAAAAAAGCAGGTGTGAGTGAGGGGTTAATCCGTTTAAGTGTCGGATTGGAAGATGGTGGTGATTTGATCGCTGATTTAAAAGCGGCGCTTGACGCGTAAAGGGCATTATGTTAAATTTACAAACAAAAGTTGAGCATTTTACAAATCCTCTTTATTTAGAGAGTGGGCGTATTTTGGAACCGTATGATATCGTTTATGAGACATATGGAACGCTCAATGAGGCACGTGATAATGTTATCGTGATATGCCATGCTCTTACAGGTTCTCATCATGCAGCTGGGACGTATGAGGGTGACAACAAAGCGGGCTGGTGGGATGGTTTTATTGGTCAGGGCAAAGCGGTGGATACTGACCGTTTTTTCGTGATTTCTACTAATGTTATCGGGAGCTGTTTTGGCTCCACTGGTCCTATGTCACCCCGATACCCTTACAATGAACCTTATCGCTATAAATTTCCCGTTGTGACGATCTTGGATATGGTTAAGGCGCAACGTATACTGTTTGATCGATTGGGAATTCACAGTGTTCATGCTATCATCGGTGGCTCGATGGGGGGGATGCAAGCATTGGCATTTGGTGTATTTTTCCCAAATTTTGCCAAAAAAATCATTGCCATGGCGACTACTGCAGCAACACGAGATTGGGCGATTGCGTTTAATAAAATCTCTCAAGAAGCGATTTTAAAAGACCCCGACTTCAAACAAGGCTATTATGACCCCAAAGTACTCAATATGACCGGGTTGTCTGGAATGGCTATTGGACGAATGGCAGGGCATATTAGCTTTTTGTCGCATGCTTCGATGGATAGAAAGTTTGGGCGTGAGTACAAGCGAAATGATGGGTTGTTTGAGCTTTTTGGAAAATTTCAAGTCGAATCATATTTGGAGTATAATAGCTACAATTTTACCAAATGGTTTGACCCATTGTCGTATTTATATATTACCAAGGCTATCAATATTTACGATCTTTCACGAGGTTTTGATTCTCTTGAAGAGGCATTATCCAAAATAACAGCGCAATTAACATTGATTAGTTTTGAAAAAGATATGCTATTCTTACCTGCCGAGATGGAAGAGATTTTTACTTTGATGACAAAAATGGGTAAAAGTAACGTAGAGTATACGCAAGTCCAAAGTGATTATGGACATGATGCATTTTTGGTAGAGATTGATAAAATTGAAAATTACGTAAGAGGACTACTATGAGCCAAGAAGAGAGTTTTGAAGACAAGCTATCCAATGCAAAAATGATTTTAGAAAAACTTATGGATCCGGCATTACCCATGAACGAGAGTGTAAAAGCATACGAAAATGGGATGAATGAGCTCAAAATTGCTGAAAAAATGTTAGAACAAGCACAGCTTCAAGTACAAATCATCAAACAGCAGGATCAATAATGCGTTGCGCACTTCTTCAGCTTCCCTCCATCGGAATGGGGAGTAAAATTTTAGAAAATTATGTCAAAGCTGCTCACCAAAAAGGGGTAAAACTACTGCTTTTGGGTGAATATGTTCTTAATCCTTTTTTTAAAGAGTTACTCAAAACCCCTGTTTCAATGATAGGTGAACAAAGTCTTCATCAAATAGAAATTCTCAAAACTTTGGCACTCAAATATGAAATGGTTATTGTTGCTCCCATTATTATGGTGAAAAAAAACGAATGTACTAAAATGATTGCAAAGGTCACAGGAACTCGAGTGAGCTATGTGTCACAGCAGTTTTTGATCAACTATCCTCATTGGAACGAAGAAAAGTTTTTTGCCAACCCGATTGAAGCGATTAAGGCACCTATGATTTTTGGACTGGGTGGGTTTAAATTTGCAGTAATGAGTGGGTTTGAACTTCATTTTGACCCTCTTTGGAGTGCGATAGAAACTAAAAATGTAGATGTTGTTTTGGTTCCAAGTGCATCTACGTTTGAATCCCATAATCGTTGGCGTGAATTGATTAAAACCAGAGCATTTACCCATAACTGTTATGTGTTACGTGCTAATCGTGTAGGTGAATATAACGATGAAAAGTATGCCTGGAAATTTTACGGGGATTCAATGGTAGTGAACTGTGATGGTGAAGTAGAGGCTGATTTGGGTAATACTGAAGAGCTATTGATTATTGATTTGGATCGAAAAGCCCTAAAGATTGCTCAAAAAGGGTGGGGATTTAAAGAAGCACTTCGAAAGCGAAAGGAAATAGTATGATCCATTATTTTCATCGACAAGTTCAGCTATGGGGCGAAGAGACACAAATGTCGTTACAGTCTAAGCGCATTGCAATTATTGGCAGTGGCGGATTGGGTTCATCGTTAGCATTTGCACTGGGTGCATCAGGTATTGGGGAAATTCATATTGTTGATTTTGATGAAGTGAGCCTCCATAATATCCATCGGCAAATTCTTTTCAAAAGTGGTGATGAGGGTAAGTATAAAGCCCATATTGCAGCGCAAGTTATTCAAGATCGTTGCCCGTTTGTCAAAGCGACTGCCCATATAGGAAGATTTTCAGAATTTGCCCTTAAAAATATTGAGGTAGATTTGATATTGGATGCTACGGATAATCTTTTTACCCGTGGTGAGATCAATACCTATGCTAAAGACAATAATCTCCCATGGGTATACGGTTCTGTTGAAGCATTTCATGGACAAGTATGTTTTTTTGAGGAGGCATCGTTCAATGATGTGTTTAAAATTGCGGCCAAAACTCCAGCAGGGATAGCGGCCCCTATTGTGATGCATATCGCGTCATTACAAGCAAATCTTGCGTTGCGTTATTTAGCAGGCTTGAGTGTGGTCAAAGATAAGCTTTATTATCTCTTTTTTAACGAAGAGGGTGAGTTGATGACACAGAAGTTTTTATT
>CAMBHX010000068.1 GCA_945867285.1 Sulfuricurvum sp. IAE1 | reverse complement strand
TGAAGACCACCAATAATATGATTGTTTCGACCATTTTCATAGATTTTTCTAAGCGTATTAATTGATAATGAATGTTTCGATTCACCCATGTCTTTATCAAAAAGAATCGACTTATCCGTTATCTCCGTGATATGGAATCGTGAGCGTTTCATCTGAATAGACAAGCGTTCACCATCTGATACCTGATCGACAATTAATGCTCTAAATAACTCACCAAAATCTCGTTTGATCTCTTTTGCAGTGGAGGCTTCTTGATTTATTTTAGCTTGTTTTGCGATATCTTTAAACAACCCATTTTGGAGCTGAATAGTTCCCTCTTCAGTAGGTCTAAACCCTTCTACAAAATCTTCATAACTGTAACTTTGATGAAAGGTCAAGAACTGATAACGCCCTTCTAATTTAACCGTATCAAATGAGAGTGTTTTATAATCAGGATTTTCCAATTCATCTAAACTATTCCCATTTTCAAGTATCGAAATAAGCTTTTTGTGCGAATAGGTTTTGCCGACACCAGGAGGACCGTAAAGGATTATATTTTTGGGAAGCGATGATGTGTTGGATGCAATTTTTCTTATTGTTTTCTCATTTTCAAAATTAATATTTTTGCGCTTGAGCATTTTTCCAATATTTCTACCCTTGTTAACTTCAGCATCATAGGAATCATTTAAGCCAGCAAGTTTTACAATTTCTTTTGGAGTTGAATTTGTTTCTTCTATTAATTCACCATATTGAATACCAAACATATGAATCATTGTGACAGCTTGGCCACCAATACGCGTTCCTTCATCATACATTTCTTTTAATTTATTTGCTAATTCTTGTTTAGTCATTTATCAATCCTATTACTAATTTTTTCATCTCTTCAATATACTTTGAAAAACTAAGACAATCACTTTGCAACTCTACGCTACGCATTTTCAATGCCACTCCTTCTCCACGTTTTCCAAGATAAAGTTCTTCATTAACATCTTCCAAATGCTTTGGATACAACAGCATCGTTTTATCGATGTGGTAGTTTTTCCCATACACATACATCTGATATTTATCATCTCTTTTCAATTCCTCTTTGCCATTGAGCTTTTTGTATTTCGTATCGATGATAAGTCGATTAGGGATCAAAATATCAGGTTTTAGTTTTAGATTACCGAAATTATTTTCGGTTTGGATGATCGCCGTTGGCTCAACAGATTGGACAATTTTACCCATAAACTGTTCAAATAGCACATTCATATCAAACATAAATGCCCACTCATTTACCCCCACTTTGTCAAAACGGATATTAAGATTTTGAAGAATGAGCAAAGCGATTTTATAAAGATGCCGAAACCTCTCATTAAGCCGATGCCAATGATGAGTTACATGAGGATTATAATAAGGAGTTACCTCATCGAACATCAAATCAAGTGTCCCTAGCTGTCGTCTATTATCAGCACTGTTAGTAATCCGACGACACACATTGACCGTATATGCAAAAAGTGCATTGAGAGGATTGTCAGGACTAAATTCGTCATATTCACAATAGATTTTATCCCGCACAAAATTTGTTCGTGCATCCATCCCAGCCATAAAACGTCCCCTCACCACGCGGAGGTTATCTTGCACCGAGATATACTCCCGATACATCCCTTTTTCAACTTCACGGATAAGTTCGCGTGAGAAAATGGAAATCAATAGTTCTAAAATCGGACTTTTTTCGGTATCGGTAGAAGCAATACTCTCATCCACTTTTAAATCATAAACATACGAGAGCATATAGGTGAGATAACGAAGATTAGTGACATCATAATGACTGTCAATTTTTGGGAGAATTGTTAGACTCTGTTCACCAACTTTAAGCGCACCGCAATACTGTGTGGCTTTTACGCCATCCCATGTCGATGAGAAATATTGACGAAATTTATCAGGTATTTGCGTTGTTTTGAGCTCGATATTATTATATTCATAAACAATCATGAGTCAATTATACAGTTTTTAGGAGAATAAATAGGTGATTTTGTTAAGATGACGAATATGAACTGTCAAAAAGGGGCGCTATGCGATTTTCTATTTCTATGTTGATTTTACTTTTTGGGCTTGGCGGATGTGCCAGCAAAGGGACTTTTGATATGTTTTCCATGGATGAACCCCATCAAAAAGCGGTAGAACAGCTGCGGACAGGGGCAATTGTCAAATCATTTGAGACCAAAGCACTGGTACATACTGTCTATCTCAATCCTATTTATCCCGAAAAATATAACGATGGTGAATATTTTATAGGTGCAGTTTATTTTGAGCGAGACAATCGAGATGTTAAAAAGTGGGATTTAAATACTCATGGATATACGTTAACACTTAATGGCAAAATAGCAACCACACTCGAAGAGCTCAAAGAATCAGACCCAAGACGAGCGTTGATTCCGGTGCAAAACAACTGGAATAAATATTATTTTATTCGCTTTGACTTACAACCCCAAGGGGCATTAACGCTTTTGCTCGAAAACAATCAGACAGGGCGGGTTGTGTTAAGCTATCAAAAAGGGAAGTGATAGAAACTTCCTCTCCCAATATTTTTTTATAGATGACATAATTAGCTAATACTATCTTTCCATACTCTCTATTTTCATGATTTCCAACCAACTCCATACTCATAAATGGCTCATAATTTCCTGCCAAAAACTGACCATTATTGAGAATATGACGCTTTGTAAGACCTAGTCCACCATTGTAAGCATAAGCTTTTAGAACAGGATTATAAAGAGTGTTATCAATGTGTTTCATGTGTGAAATAGCATAGGCGATGTTGAATTTAGGATTGAACATATCTGAATAGCTGGTGATTTTAAGTGGGTGAGCTTTGGAAATAGTATCTACATTAAAAGGCATAATCTGCATCGACCCTAATGCAAATGAACGTGAAATCAATCCCGGTATCATCCGTGTTTCTTGTCGCATAAGAGCATAAAGCATTGCTTTTTGATCAATAGAGAGTTCGGTCATGTATTGGTCGTAGGGCATTGTAAAGTTATGTATAAGCGGTGTGTAAATACGCTCAATAATATATGCTTGAACAGCTAGTGAGTTTTCTCCACTGTAGCGTTCGATGAGATCAACAACATTATCTTTTGTAGAGGAAATTATCTCTTTATGCAGCGCATTCCATTCAAATGGATTGTCCCCTGCAAACCCTCCGGATTGTGTCATAGGTAAAGTAGTAAAATAATTTTGTGGCACAACACCACTTTTTTCTTTCCCCCACAAAGCGTACATATTAAGATCTAAACTATTAGAAAGGTCATCTAGATAGGTTTGTTCCCCAGTTGTTTGGTAGAGCCAAAAGGTTACCTTATCCTTATCAATTGGCTTGTAGACCTTTGCAGATGCCTCTTTGAAATGAAACAATGCACTTTGAGGTTGTTTATATTTAAGTGCATTGATACCAAGATAAAAATGGGTTTGTCCATCAAAGGTGCCACCGTTAATCAAAGAGAGTGATTCTTGAAGTTTATCCATCTTGGGATCAGTGATGGTTAAAAAAGCCAGTGCTCCAAAATTTTTTGATCCTGCTAACGCCATGAGTGTCTCTGGATCCAGCGTATGATTAAAATGCTCTTGGTGATACTGCGATCCAGTAAGAGTAAATAAATGCAATGAGGAAGCAATATCGCTGTAGAGAGTAAAATGATTTTCTTGATTCATTGTGTTTAACCATGAAACATCCCCAAATTTTCCCTCAAGCCTAGAAGCTATATGTTTACGCTCAAAGGGATGAAGAGCCAATGCTTTAGACGGTGATAGTGCCAAATATAGACAATCGTCTGGTATGATAGCCATCAGAGCTTCAGAAGGTTTTTGTAAACATTGGGACGTATACACAATATCAGCTTCATCCGTTTTTTTAGCATAATCATGCAAAAAACGCTCATTAACCATATCGATTTGATAAAATGCCTCACTGGCCTGCGAAGCGTTAATCTCTTGATTTAAAAACTGCCAAATCAAAAAGTTTTTTTCTCTGGATGGGGGATTGGAGTTTATCTCATCAAGGGTAATCGTGGTAGTAAAACCAAAACAAGTAATACTAGCTATGAGTAATAGTACTGTAATTCTCAAAAACGATAGTTTTTGTAGCTTTAGGGGATTGCAAAGGACTTGAGTCCTTGCCGCTAAAACGGATGTATTCGTTTTGGTGTGTAACATCAGTTAACCACCAACCCATTTAAAACACTTACTAAAATAACATCAATGACATTGAGGGCAATAATCAGGATGATAGGAGCCAGATCAAGACCATTGAATACGGTAGGCATCATGCGGCGTACAAGAAGGTAGGCAGGTTCCGTAAGACGCGTGATGATTTGTACTATTGGGTTATAAGGGTCAGGTCGAACCCATGATAAAACAGCTCCAATAATGAGTATCCAAATATAAACGGTGATGAGGGAATGGACAATATCACCCAATCCTCCAATAATGTTCTCTATCATTTGTTGATTTCTCCTAGATAATTTTTGAGATAGCTGTACAAATCAGCCAATTCTGGACCGTGTTCAGACCCTCCGATGAGTATACGCAAAGGTTTAAAGAGATTTTTTCCCTTCAGCCCTGTTTGTTCGATAAGATAACTTTTAAACGCTTCATAGGTATCGAAATAGGGAGCCTTTTTAATAGCCTCTTGCAGTTGTGTAAATCCTTCTTGATACTCTGGGGGGACGATTTTAGGAGCAAAAATTGCGCTAATTTTTTCCCGCAACTCTTTTAGGGTACTAGCCTCTTCGATAAACAGTTTGGTAAGATTTCCAATCTCTTCATCGGCAAATCCAACATAACGGGAGAGCTCTTTTGGCTCCATCATCTTGAGATGTTCACGATTGATAAATCGTAGCTTGTCAATATCAAAATACGCTGGAGATTTAGAAATCGTTTCAAGACTAAACCACTCAATAGCTTCGTCTAGGGTAAAAATCTCTTTTGGTGTTTTATTCCCCATTAAAATGAGATAGTTGATGATAGCACTGGGGATAAAGCCCTCTTCAAGTAGCCATTTGACACTAGAAGCATCATCACGCTTGGACATTTTTTTACCCTCTGCACCCAAAATGATCGGCAAATGTGCATACTCAATTTTTCGATCATAACCCAACGCTTGTTGGATAGCGATTTGCTTGGGAGTGTTACTGAGGTGATCTTCTCCACGGATGATGAGTGATACGTCAGAGAGCATATCATCTACAGCACACGCAAAGTTGTACGTAGGGTATTTGTCCGCACGCATGATGATAAAACTGTCAATATCGTTAGGAGCGAATGTCGATTCCCCTTTGATAATATCCGTAACGGTGATAGAGTGATCCGGTTTTTTGATCCGAATAGTAAAGGGATTCATGTTATCAATTACTTGCTCAGCATGGAGGTTTTCACACGCCCCATCATAACGATAGGCAATTTTATTCTCTTTGGCACCTTCACGAGAGGCTTCAAGAGTTTCGGGTGTACAAAAACAGTTAAAAGCTTTTTTATCGTGCAGAAGTTGTAACGCCATAGCACGGTGGAACTTTAGACTGTTACTTTGCATTTGGTGCTCTTGGTAGGTGATGCCAAAAAGGGCTAAAATTGCCAATATTTCATCTTCTTTACCAGCAATATTGCGTTCTTTATCGGTATCCTCGATACGTATCAACAGCGGTTCATTGCGTTTTTTGGACATAATATAGTTAAAAAGTGCCACACGAAGATTACCAATATGCATATCTCCTGTGGGGCTTGGGGCAAAACGAAGCATAAAAATTCCTAAGGTTAATTGTAAATGGAATTTTAGCGTAAAGTGGGTTAAGGTGTCTTATAATCCTTTTACTTTTTTTCAAGGCCTTATTATGAGCACTATCCCTCCTTTTACCCATCTCCATCTCCATACTGAATACTCACTGCTTGATGGTGCCAACAAGATTTCAGCATTGGCAAAACGAGTAAAAGAGCTTGGGATGACCTCGGTTGCGATGAGTGATCATGGCAATATGTTTGGAGTGATTGATTTTTATAAACAGATGAAAGAGGCTGGGATAAAACCTGTTATAGGTATGGAAGCGTATATCCATAATGGTGAAGATTTAGGAGACAAAACCATTCGACAACGTTTTCACGTTTGTTTGTTTGCCAAAAATGAGATTGGATACAAAAATCTCATGTACCTCAGCTCACAAGCGTACATCAACGGATTTTACTATTATCCTCGTATCAACAAACAGCTTCTACGTGAGAATTGTGAGGGGATTATCTGTACTTCGGCGTGTTTGCAAGGGGAAGTGAATTGGCATCTTAATCTTGCCAATGAGCGTAATGTCAAAAACGGGGCAGGGGGATATGACGAAGCCAAGCGGGTAGCACTGGAATACAAGGAGATTTTTGGGGATGATTTTTATATGGAGATCATGCGTCACGGAATATCCGATCAGCTCTTTATTGATGAGCAAGTGATCAAAATTTCCCAAGAAACAAACATCAAGCTCGTTGCCACTAACGATACTCACTATACGTATGCAGGGGATGCACAGTATCACGAAGCATTTATGTGTATCGGGATGAATAAACTCTACGATGATCCCAAACGTATGCGTCACTCGGTACATGAGTTTTATATCAAATCACCCGAACAAATGGCACTGTTGTTTGCCGACATCCCCGAAGCTCTCTATCACACCCAAGAGATTGTGGATAAATGTCAGCTGGAGCTAAAATTGGGTGATCCTGTTCCTCCTAATTTTAAATTTACCACCGAATATGCAAAAGCTGAAGGATTGGATATTCAAGAGGATGCCCAGTATTTTATTCACCGTTGTCGTTTAGGTCTCATCGAGCGACTCAAACACGTTCCATCGTCTCGTCATAATGAATATGTAGCGCGTTTAGAGTTTGAGATGGGGGTTATCAATCAGATGAAATTCCCAGGCTATATGCTCATCGTATGGGATTTTGTTCGTGAAGCTAAACGTATGGGGATCGCTGTAGGACCTGGGCGTGGTTCTGCTGCTGGGAGTTTGGTGGCATATTCTCTAGAGATTACCGACATTGATCCAATGAAATATGATTTGCTATTTGAGCGTTTTCTCAATCCAGAACGGGTATCGATGCCTGATATCGATATGGACTTTATGCAAGCACGTCGTGGTGAAGTTATCGACTACGTGGTACAAAAATACGGTCGTGAGCAAGTAGCACAGATCATTACCTTTGGTTCATTACTTGCCAAAGGGGTTATTCGTGATGTAGCACGAGTCTTGGAAATGCCGCTCTCTCAAGCCGATATGATGGCCAAGCTCATTCCTGATGAACTGGGTATTACCCTCAACGGAAAAACCAAAGGGGATAAAACCGAAGATGGAGCGTTTCAAAAAGAGCCAAAAATACGAGAACTGGTTGAAAATGACCCCAGTGCAGCACGGGTATGGGAGTTTGCCAAAAAGCTCGAAGGGCTCAAACGAAATGCAGGAATGCATGCCGCAGGGGTTGTTATCTCCAACGAGGAGCTGTGGAAAAAAACTCCGATCTACAAGCCATCGGGCGAGGAAAACTACATCACCCAGTATTCGCTCAATTTCCTCGAAGACATCGATCTCATAAAATTTGACTTTTTGGGACTCAAAACGTTGGACGTTATTGACAGTGCTATCAAGCTCATCAAATACCGATACCATAAAGATGTTGATTGGCATGCCATCGATGAAAATGACCCTGCCGTGTATAAGATTATTCAAAGTGGTGATACGGTTGGGATGTTCCAAATTGAAAGTACGGGGATGCAAGATCTCAATAAACGTCTCAAGCCCAGTGTATTTGAGGATTTGATTGCGGTATTGGCACTGTATCGACCAGGCCCTATGGAATCAGGTATGTTGGATGATTTTATCGAGCGTAAACACGGTCGTCAAGCAATTACCTACACATTTCCTGCCATGGAAGCAATTCTCAAACCTACCTATGGGGTTATTGTTTACCAAGAACAAGTTATGCAAATCGTTCAAACCATTGGTGGATTTAGTCTAGGCTACTCAGATATCATACGTCGTGCCATGGGGAAGAAAAAAGATCTATCTGCCTATAATGACGAGTTTAGCCAAGGGGCTCAAAAGCAAAATCTTGATTATAAAAAAGCATCAGAACTCTTTGATCTCATTGAGAAATTTGCAGGATACGGGTTCAACAAATCACACTCAGCGGCGTATGCAATGGTGACATTTCAAACAGCGTGGCTCAAATGTTACTATCCCCAAGAATTTATGGCAGCACTCCTCTCCAGTGAAAAAGACAATACTGACAAAGTAGTCAAGTATATTGACGAAGCTAAACGTATGAAGATTTTTTTGGGAGCTCCTGATATCAATCACTCTCTCTTGGAGTTTTCAGCCATTAACAAAGATGGACAAGATCAAATACTCTTTGGATTAGGAGCCATCAAAGGGGTAGGGGAAGCTGCAGTTGAGTCAATTTTAGAGGCAAGAACGCAAGGCGAGTTCAAAGATATTCAAGACTTTATTAACCGTATCGAACCACAAAAAGTAAACAAGCGAGTTATCGAGTGTATTATCAAAGCAGGGGGATTGGACAGTTTTGGCTATTCCCGCCGTGCTCTCATCGAACA
>CAMBHX010000067.1 GCA_945867285.1 Sulfuricurvum sp. IAE1 | reverse complement strand
AGAGGATTTTTAGAGTAGTAAACCTTAGAAGCCGCTGGACTCATCCCTTGAACCGCTTTTTCAGAGTCAATTGCTGTAAATGAGGTTTGATTTTGAACATTGATAAGCTCTGATGTAAGAGCATTCGTTTGTTCCACTTGCTTTTTGTTACTCGTTTCTATAGCACTTAGACGGTCGCTTAAAATTTTGAGTTGCGCTTTGAGATCACTAATCTCATCTGCTCCCACTGTATTTGCCAAGACCATTGCTGTTACAGTACTTAAGATGATGTTTTTCATCAGTTTATCCTTTTATGATAGTGATTATTAATGTTGAAAGTATAAAGAAGTATCCTGAAAATAATATTAATAATAAGAATGTTTATCAAAACAAAACATTGTGATATACTTTTGACCATGAAATGGCTTTTACTCCTCTCTCTTGCATCAACATTGCTACTTTCATCACAGCGTACTCAAATGCACATGGGCACTCTCATATCGGTCACGTGTGAGGAAGAAAATGGGATTGATGCGGTTTTTGATGAGTTTGCAAAGCTCGATAATCTGCTCTCTACCTACAAAGAAACCTCGGAAATCTCAACGCTCAATAGAAATAATATCCTCATCCCTTCACACCAAACAAGAGAGATACTACAACGCTCTTTGGAGATGAACACTGTGAGCCGTGGTGCTTTTGATATTACTATCGGGGCGTTAACTCATAGTGCTTATCGTTTCGGGTATGACAACGAACATCTCCCAACATCTAATGAACTAACTAAAAACACTCGCTTTGTTGGAACTAAAAATATCACACTCCATGATACTACGATTGAAACAACCAAAGGAACGATCATTGATTTAGGCGGTATTGGCAAAGGATATGCCGTTGATAAATCCATAGAACTACTAGAAAAACAAGGAGTCAAAAAGGCCATTATTGCAGCATCAGGAGACATTGGATGTCTGGGAGCGTGTGAAATCTCCATTCAAGATCCGTTTAGACCCGATGGGACAATTGCAACCATTAAGTCCAACCTCCCACGTTTTGCAATCAGCACCAGCGGTAACTACGAACGCTACATCAAAACCAAAGCCAATAACCACCTGATAAACCCCAAAACACATAAACCACAACAATGGTTTGCCTCAGTCACTCTTATCGACAGCAATGACAACACACGTCTGGATGCACTCGCTACTGCAGTGAGTGTCATGAAAGAAAAAGAGGCGATAAAAATGTTGGAGGAGTTAAAAATAGGGTATATTTTGATTCGCAATGACGGAAAATCAATAACCAGCAAGATGCCAGAAAATATCTCACTTATTTTTTCTGCTTTCTAGTAGAAATTTCTTCATTTCGTGTAAATTTGATTCCAAGACCAACTCAATGAGTTATAAATTTTAAGAAAAAAAGGTTTACTTTTTATGAGTATAATAGCGGTATGAAACTGCGTAAATTTTGGATGGCTTTATTGTTGATTGCGCTAAGCTTCTCCATGACGCACGATATGGTACTGGGTGCAGATACTACCCAACATCATTTCAATGCACACACCCAGGAGGTTACTCTCTCCACAGATGCGGACATCTCACATGAACTGCATTCCATGTTTCACATCAGCGTTATTTTACCCCAGACGCACCAGCTTACCTTCAGTGCAGTGTATGTCACTATCTACCCTTCTCAAAACCAATATCCCAAAAACAACTCCACTGTTCCCACCTATCGCCCTCCTATTACTGCATAATTCTTTTTAATTTCGTATGTGAATTTGTCACATTTATTTTAATACCTAAAGAAGAACTATGAAATTACTATTTTTACTAACTCCGGCACTGCTGATGCACGCTATCACGTTTGATCAGCTATGTGAGCGAGCTTATAATGCTTCAGGTGAGCTCATGACCACACAAGGTACTATTGATGCTTCAAGTCATCTCAAATCATCTGCGCTGGCGACCAGCCCTCTCTCGTTGAGCGTTGATTCCAGCGCCGTGCGAGGCATTGACTCTGCGGACAGCGGATGGAAATACGGTGGGATGGTACACTATTCACTCAAAAAAACCGGTGCCTCTGAGACGACAGCGTTACTGCACGACAACGAGAAACAGTTACTCATTCAAGAGGCTATTTTGATACGTCAAAATGTACAAATATCCCTCAAGCATGATTGGTTTATCACTCTCGTAGAACAAGAACGCTTGAGCATTTTGCAAGAAGCGTTCGATGCGGCACAAAAATTCTACGACATAGGTCGTAAAAAAGTCGATGCAGGGCGCATGTCTCGCATGGAGCTCCAACGCTTGGAAGTTGAAAAAGAAAATGCTCTGCAAGCACTTCATATAGGGAAAATGGAAGAAGATCACATCCAAGAAATCCTCAAAGAATCTACCATGAGCAGTGTTCCAATCATCGTTGAGGATAAACCCTTTGCTTTTGTCACTACAACTGCCATCACGCAAGAACAAATCAAAAACTCCATTCACCTGCAAAAAATCCACTCACGTATCACCTCTTTGGATCTTCAAGCCAAAAATTCCCTGTATGACGGAAATGATGCCTATACGATTGGTTTGGGCGCCACACACGAACCCACCCAAGACAGTCTTGATGTTGCGCTAACTATTCCACTAGCTTTTGGGGAGAAAAATGAAAAAAAAGCTGCCGCACTGATGACCCAAAAAAGTGCTCTGGTTCATGCAAACGTCATGACTGCTAAAAAGCTAGAGATGCACCTCAATGTCTTGCTTGAACATCTACACTTCAAAGAAAAGCGATACAACGACGCACTCAAAGCGCAAGAGACTAAAAAGAATCTCTTAAACATGAGCCAAAAAGGGTATGAAGCGGGGGTAGTGAGTCAGTTTGAACACATTGCTACCCAAAAAGAATATTTTGACTCACGATTACAGTGTCTCGAACTCAAACGTGACTATATCAATGAACTAGCACAACTCGAAGAAAAATTAGGAGAAACCATACAATGAAATTATTAGCCCTACTCGCCCTCACAACCTCACTCATGGCACAAATCACTATAAGTGACGCTCAAATGAAAAAGCTGGGGATCACAACACAAAGTGTCCACAGTAGCAACACGACACTTGCAGGACCACTCATCGCCAAAATCGACTATGACGAAGACAAATCCAAAAGTTACTTTTTGGATCAGGAGGCGTCTGTAATATCACTTAATGTTCGACAAGGGGATTTGGTCAAACAAGGGCAAATAATGTGTACTATCCTCTCACCCTCTCTTATGACAAGCAGTTTTGAGCTCAAAGAACTGCGCAATCGCTACAAAGCAATACAAAATAACGCTGCAAAAGACGAGATTCTCTACAAAGACGGAATCATCTCCTATCGTGACTACCAAGCAAGTGCACTCGAAGCCTCCAGTTTGATGTCACGTATCACTACCCTGGAGAGTCAATTTAAAAGTGCAGGAGTGCGTGCCAATGCTAACGGAACGATGAATGTAATCGCTCAAAAAAGTGGTATCATCACCGATGCTCCGTTGGCAGTTGCCCAGAAAATCACCCCTTATCAACCCTATTTTAGGATTTCAGACCCCAGTGCTATGGTAGCTATGATTAATATCTCCCCAAGCCTTGTTTCTTCCGTCTCAAAAGGCGATACCGTTCTCTCCAAAGATGCTCGTCCCATCGGGACCCTACTCTCAGTATCACCTTCCATTAACAGCTTGACAAATTCAAGTATTGCCATGGCTAAAATACGTGATACCAAACTCACTGCAGGGACAACCATCCCCGTGTTAATATCCACTTCCAAATCCACCGTCTCTATGATGATTCCTACCCAAGCTCTCATGCAGTTTGGTGGTAAAACTATCTGTTTCATCCGAAACTCTACGGGGTTTAGTGCACAAGAACTCCTCATCACAGCTACCAGCAAAGAGGGGGTTTTAGTACGCCAAAAAGGGATTGACACCAACACAAAAGTAGCCATTAGCGGTCTAGTTGTCCTCAAAGGCGCCATGAGCGGATTGGGGTTTGAATAATGCTGGGTTCCATCATTGAGTTTTCACTCAAACAACGCATTGTTATTTTGCTCATGGCAATGGGAATCCTCATAGGAGGAGTCTATTCATTTCTAAAAATTCCCATCGATGCCTTCCCCGATATCTCTTCTACACAGGTAAAAATAATCCTTAAAGCTCCTGGAATGACTCCCGAGGAGGTAGAATCACGAGTAGTGCGACCACTCGAAGCAGAGCTCGTGGGATTAGAAAACCAAAGCATGCTCAAAAGCACTTCCAAATACGGCATTGCCGATATAACTATTGATTTTAAAGATGGAACGGATGTTTATCGTGCCCGTGCGCAAGTGTCTGAAAAACTCACCACTGCCATGAGTTCATTACCCAAAGGGGTCAATGGAGGTATGGCACCCATCACAACCCCCTTGGGTGAAATATTTATGTTCACCATCGAGGGCAATATTAGTCAACAAGCCAAACGTGAGCTGCTTGATTTTACCATTCGTCCAGCACTGCGATCGGCTGTAGGAGTTGCTGACATCAACGCACTGGGCGGTGAAGCACGTACTATCACCATCATTCCTGATACAAGTGCTATGGGGAGACTGGGAATCACAATCTCCACTCTTGAGCAAGCGCTAGGTGAAAACCTCAAAAATGATGGCGCAGGACGGCTTGACAAAGGTGATGAGGGGTATTTGGTAAAAGTTCAAAGTGGTGTCCAAAACAAAGACGAAATCGGTCACATCACGATTCATTCGCACAATGGCCCCATACGCATCAGCGATTTTTGTACCATTGCCGAAGAATCACGAACTCGTATGGGATTTGTCACCAAAGATGGACTGGACGAAACCACCGAGGGTCTGGTGATGGCACTGCGTGGTGCGAATGCCAAAGAGAGCATTATTGACATCAAAGAACGTCTTGCGCTGCTTGCTCCAACACTACCAAAAGGTGTCACCATTGTCCCTTTTTATGATAGAAGTGAACTTACCCAAAAAGCGGTTGATACGGTTTCCCAAGCACTTACCGAAGCAGTTATTCTGGTCGTCATCCTCTTGCTCCTCTTTTTGGGTGATGTCCGTGCGGCGATTAGCGTTGCGGTGATATTACCACTGGCACTCTCCATCGCATTTATCCTCATGCAAGCCACTGGGATTACTGCAAACCTCATGAGCTTAGGGGGGCTGGCAATTGCCGTGGGAATATTAGTCGATTCGGCAGTTGTTGTTGTCGAAAACACCTTTGCAGCACTGGGGGAAAAGAATCAAAAACTCCCAAAACTTCATCTCGTTTATCGTGCCGCAAAAGAAGTCAGTATCTCAGTATTTAGTGGGCTTATTATTATTTCCGTTGTTTTCTTACCACTGCTGTCACTAGAAGGATTAGAGGGGAAACTATTTGCTCCAGTTGCGCTGACCATTGTCTTTGCATTATTAGGTTCTCTTTTCCTTTCATTAACTGTCATTCCCGTCGTTGCATCACTACTGCTCAAATCCACTCCTCATCATGAAACAAAACTGGATTTATTGTTTGCACGTCTCTATAAACCGCTTCTTTCCTTTGCCCTTACTCGAACAAAGACTCTCTTTATTGGGGCAATTCTTTTCTTGGTCGTGAGCTTTTCACTCTTTGGACTGGTCGGTAAGACGTTTATGCCCTCTCTGGATGAGGGAGATATTATCCTAGCAGTTGAGCCTATCCCCTCCATATCACTGCAAGCATCCAAAGAGCTCAATCTCCTAATCCAAAAAGAGTTGCTCAAAAATATCCCTGAAATCAAGACCATCGTGGCACGTACTGGAACCGATGAGATGGGACTGGATCCTATGACACTCAATCAAACCGATACTTTTTTGATTTTAAAACCCAAAGAAGAGTGGAAAGCGGAATCCAAAGAAGCCATACTTCACAATATCACGGCTGCCCTCAAACCTTTTGCAGGGGTAGGATTTAGTTTCACCCAACCCATTGATATGCGTATCTCAGAGATGCTCACGGGTTCACGTGGAGATTTGGCGATCAAAATCTTCGGACCCGACATCGATACACTTAATGCTCTAAGTACCAAAGTAGGTACAACACTGGAATCGATCTCCGGCTCCAGCGAAGTCATTGTCACTCTTAACGAGGGGATCAACTATCTCACCGTAACGCCTGACCGATTTGCGACGGCTAACACAGGGGTAAGCAGCGGTGAGTTACAACAATTTCTAAAAGCCTCACTGGAGGGAATCATCGTCGATACCCTAAGTGAGGGGAATGTTCGCACGCCCGTTATGATCCGACTGGACAGCGATATAGCCAAAGACTTTAACAAGTTTAGTGCATTGGAAATACCTCTTACAGAAGGGGGAAGCGTCCCTATCGCCAGTGTTGCAAACATTACCCAAGAGCAAGGACCCGTTCAGGTTACTCGTGAAAATGGACAACGCCTAAGCGTAGTACGTTCCAATGTTGAAGGTCGAGATTTAGTTAGTTTTGTCGAAGAGGCAAAACAAAAAATAAACACTACCATCAAACTTCCCGATGGGTATCACATCACCTATGGAGGACAATTTGAAAATCAGCAGCGCTCATCCGCACGATTGATGGCAGTCGTTCCGATCAGTATTGTGGTAATCTTCTTCATCCTATTTTTTACCTTCCGTTCGGTGAGCAACACGCTGCTCATTTTGCTCAATATCCCTTTTGCCATTACAGGCGGAATTATCTCTTTGTTCATCAGTGGCGAGTATCTCTCCGTCCCTGCATCAGTTGGATTCATCGCCCTTTTTGGAATTGCAGTGCTTAACGGTATCGTCATGGTGAGCTATTTTAACACCTTGCTTTCCAGTGGATACACGATAGATGAAACAGTCCAAGAGGGTGCACGTAGACGACTTCGCCCTGTACTGATGACAGCATTTATCGCAGCACTTGGATTGCTCCCCTTGTTATTTGCCACTGGAGTTGGAAGCGAGATTCAAAGACCACTGGCTATCGTAGTATTAGGAGGATTGGTAACGTCAACTATTTTAACGCTACTTATCTTGCCACCTGCCTTTAAACTGATTTATAATCGAGGGAAAAAATGAGCTTGAATAGAATGGATATTTATTTTGACATCGCCAACAAAAACACCTTGGTCGATTTATTACTGGAAGAGGGGTATGATGATTTTTATTTTTTCCCGTGCAAGCGTTATAGCGCTGGAGCTTTTTTGATGCGTATTGAAGAACAAGTAAGTGCACGGCGTGAGTTTGGCTTGTTTCATCTTTTTTTACAACCGTCCGAAGCAATAGTCTTGGCGCAAGCCATCAAAGAAGAACTCAAAGACAAAACCATTAAAATCTTCGTAAACGAGATTCGAGAACTCTAGCTCACGCTAGATATTATTAATCAATAATATACTCTTCCAAGTCTATTGCGGGTGTTTCAAGAATAGGATTAATCATCTGTATTCCATGAGGATTTACACTGTCACGAGAACCTGTTATGAGTGGATGCCATGGTGGGAGAGGGAGATTGTGATGACGGAGACGATAAGCACATGAAGAGGGAAGCCAATCAAATTCCTGCGCACGTTTGACTGTTAATTGTGTGCACCCTTCCACCAAAGTAAAGCGATTAGCGTAATCACTACATTGATTTTTAGTAATATCATAACATCGGCATACAACCCGTGTAGTTACGACGGGATCATCCTCTTCCTCGCCTTGTAAACGATGCAAACAGCATAGCCCACATCCGTCACATAACGCTTCCCACTCTTCATGGTCAAGCTCTTCTAATGATTTAGTTTCCCAAAATGGTTTTTGTATCGTATTCATATCGGAAGTGTAACATGTACAGGGTTAAGTGGTACTATTTTTTTTATCAGATAGGATTAAGACACTCAGCAGTGCTAATAATGCACCCAATCCTGCCATGGTGTACCCTGTTGGCAAATCAATGTAAAAGGCCAGAAAAATAGCGCTCACACAAATGCTCCATCCAAAAACAATGGCAAAAATATAGACTGGGAGTCGTTTTTGCATCGATGCCACCAAAACGGGAGCGATCAATAGAACAAACACCACCAATACCCCAGCTAATCCCACCGATGAAGTGACCGTTAACGACAGAAGGGTGAAAAAGAGCACTTCTCGCTTCACACCTGTAGTTTTGGGATACAGTTTCCATGCCAAAAGCCCAATAACACCATAAAGAACCATGGCGTATTTGACTTGATCAAAGGTTACAAATAAAATATCGTTGGCAAGGAGTGATTTGAAATGCTCCATCCCCTCAGAACTGTGTGCCAAAACCATCAAAATACCACTGGCACCCATAACATATATCAGACCTATAAACGCCTCAAGTTGTAACGCTCGTGTGGTTGCGTAAGCGATAAGCATCCCCGTTCCCAATGAAAAAACAAGAGTAAAAAGATACAGATATTCCCCATGAAAATACCCCAAGCTCACCGAAGAACCCAATGCCGCCATCTGAGCAATCGCCAAATCGGTAAAAATAATCCCTCGAGCCAAGATTCCCATCCCAAACCATGTATGGATGAGAACCAATATCAAGCAAAGAGCTAAAGGGATGAGGAATAAATCCATCATCTAAGAGCCTGAATAAACGTATCAAACAAAGCAGTAAGATCGTTTGAGTTTGACATTGCATCG
>CAMBHX010000066.1 GCA_945867285.1 Sulfuricurvum sp. IAE1 | reverse complement strand
CTCTTCATCACGGCTAAGTGTCCCGTCAATATAGGTGAGATTGATCATAAACTCTACCATACGCTGACGCTTGAGCCCATCATTTTTGAGTAACTCATACAAGGCATTTGCTACGGGGTCAAGATTTCTGACCACCTCTTTTTCTTCGTCAAAAATCTCTTTGAGCAACGATTTTGCCAATACAGAATCAGGGAAAATAGCACTGATATCGTCGAGCATATTGCCCACCAATTGCGCTTCTAGCTCATCAACACGCCCATCTGATTTAGCAAGTTTGGCGACCAACGCGACAAAAAGGCCCAATTCACTGTGCCCTAGAGAGTCTTTGGTGAGCTTAAACCCTGCAAACTGTTGTTTGGTATACTGGTGCTGATTGCTCGAAAACCCACGGGTAAGCCAATAGATAATAGCAACTATAAATGCGATAATAATGATTTGAGTCATACATATTCCTACTTTTAGATATGAGATTGTAGCACAGTAAATACAACTAAGTTTTGTTATCATAACACTATGATTACCTTGCTGGATGAATACTACAAATATGATTTGCATAACACGGGGTATGTGGAGCGCAAAGCCTCACTGGATGAGCAAAGCGTCTGGATTCAGGGGATTGCCCAATCTGGGAAAACAGCGCTCATCAAAAATTATCTCCTATCACACAAAAAAGCCACGTATCTCTATCTCGATTGCAGTGATATCCGTATTTCTATTGACGAACTCAACAATGAACTTGAATCTTTTTGCCATGAGCATAAAATCAAAATTTTGGCGCTGGACAATTATACGCCAGCTCTCAAACTGTTTCCCATAGAGCAAACCATCCTCTCCTCGCAACTTCCCAATCAAAGTGATTTTGAAACGCTGGAACTTCATCTACTCGATTACGAAGAGTTTTTGTCGTTTGAATCCAAATATTATGATTCGACAGCACTCAACCACTTTTTTCAATTGGGTGGTTTTCCCAAAATGCACAAGTTGCACCAAGAGGAGAGAGTGTTATACCTCCAAAAAATCTTATCCTCTACCCTTGGCGACATAGAGTTTTCGCTTCTGACCCAAGCCTCCAAAATGATTACCCAAAAAGTCTCCGCATTCACCCTCTACGAACGGCTCAAAACTGAACGTAAAATCTCCAAAGACAAGCTCTACATCCACTTGCAACAACTGTATGACAAACATTATCTCTATGGGTGTGAAAAGCTGGGTCACCCCAATGCACCCAAAAAACTCTACGTCTGTGACATTGCTATCAAACATGCCCTGACACTGCAAAAACATTTTGGGAAAATATTTGAAAACTTGATTTTTTTGGAACTCATGAAACACAATATTGAATCTTACTATGATGAGGGAATTGATTTTTATCTTCCACAGCGTCATCAAATCATCATCGCCTCCGCTTTTGCCAACGAACATGCTTTGTTCAAAAAAGTAGAAGCACTGGAGGGGTTTATCATCACACACCAAATCCGTGACGTCATTGTTGTGACAATGAATCTCGAAAACACCCTCTCACACCCCATAGCGGCTATTGAGATGGTCCCCTTCTCACAATGGGCACTTGGAGAGGATGACGAATGAAAACTCTCCCTTTTTGCGGCATTGACGAAGCAGGACGAGGACCATTGGCAGGGTCGTTGTGTATTGCGGGGGTGATTTTACACCGACCCATAGCAGGACTTGCCGATTCCAAAAAACTCAGTGAAAAAAAACGAGAGGGTCTATTTGAAGAGATTGTCCAAAGCTCCACATATCATATTGTCACCTTTAGTGCCACAACTATTGATGAACTAGGACTCTCCAAATGTCTCGCACAGGGGTTACGGGAAATTATTGCAACAATCGGGGAAGCCGACTATCTCTACGATGGAAACTCAACCTTTGGGGTAAGTGGCCTCAAAACCCTCGTCAAAGCAGACGCCACCGTTCCCGAAGTCAGTGCCGCGTCGATACTCGCCAAAGTAACCCGTGATCGAGAGATGCACGAATACGCAAAGAGCTACCCGCAATATGGATTTGAGGGTCATAAAGGATACGGCTCAAAAAATCATATCGAAGCTATTCGACAATTTGGACAGTGTGACATTCATCGTAAAAGCTTTAAGCTCAAAGCGTTACAAGGGACGTTGTTTTAGAAAGAATGATACTATTTTACATATATCACATCGTATCCAACTGAGTAATATATCAATATATCTTGATATATTACTCTATTTACGCTACACTATCATCAAAACAACCTCTAAACATCTTATTAAAAGGAACCAGTATGAAACGTTTACATTTACATATCAGCGTACAAGACCTCGA
Source organism: Sulfuricurvum sp. IAE1 (assembly GCA_945867285.1). Lineage (GTDB taxonomy): Bacteria > Campylobacterota > Campylobacteria > Campylobacterales > Sulfurimonadaceae > Sulfuricurvum. Next base: position 6,437 of record CAMBHX010000066.1, on the reverse strand, counting down.
AAAAAACCGTCAGTTTTATACCACACTGTTCGGTAGCGAACCAACCAAAGTCAAAGAGGATTACATCCAATGGCTCCTCGATGATCCCTACATCAATTTTGCTATATCCAGCGGTCGTGACAAAATCGGTCTTAATCATCTTGGAATCCAAGTAGATAGTGACGAAGCGCTTGAAGCAATTGAACAACGTCTTATGGCAGGCAACGTCATGGGTGAAAAACAAGAAGAGGCGCAATGTTGTTATGCCTCCAGCAAAAAATACTGGGTGCAAGATCCACAAAACATCATTTGGGAAAACTACCACACAATGGAACAAATCGAGGTATTTGGTGGTGATAGCTTTACGGGTGGCACTGGGTGCTGTCAGCCAACGTTTAGTGACAATGGAAAATGGTCAGTCAGCACAAGCTGTAGCTAAATCATGACACTATTTTTAGAGACCATATCAGCACTCAATGATGAAACTCGGATCAAACTGCTTCTCTTTTTGGACACCCATGGAGCACTGTGTGTCTGTGATCTCCAAGAGAGTTTTGGGATGATCCAATCACGCCTCTCACGTCATCTCAAAATCCTCAAAGAGGGAGGATTTTTACGGGTCGATCGATGTGGGACGTGGGCATATTATTCCATACGTACTCCACTGGATGAATTCCGTAGCGTTGCATTGGCTGAAATCCGTTGTCTGGGAATTGAACTTCCTCCACTTAGTAAAATATCACAAACAGGAGAATGTAAATTATGAAGAATGTTCTTATCCTCTGTACAGGGAACAGTTGCCGTTCTATCATGGCAGAAGCCCTTATCAATGCCAAAACGGGAGAGTGTGTATTTGCCCAAAGCTCCGGCGTCAAAGCAAGCGGAAAAGTCAACCCAAATGCACAGGCTCTTTTAGAAGAAAAAGGGTACTGGAGAGAGGAGTATCACTCCAAAGTGATCGATACCGTTATTGATACTCCTTTCGATCTCGTCGTGACCGTCTGTGATCATGCTCACGAGACGTGTCCAATGTTCCCAAGAGCGGTTAAAACAATCCATATCGCATTCGAAGACCCCAGCGGAAAAGAAGTCGAAGAGTACGCAAAAACACTCGATCTGATCGAAGAGACACTTTTACCAATCATCCAATCCGAGTTGTGTGACTAAAACTATCGAATCAAACCCAACACCTGGTCACTCATAATCTCATTTTCAACCATGATGTTGGTAATCCCAAGCTCAGCAATAATATTTTTTTCATGGACTGAATGGACTTTTACAATGATTTTAGAACTATGAACAAACTGCTGTACTACCTGACAAACATGATAGAGCTTTGAGGAGTTATCGATTGCGATAATAACGTATTTGGCATAGTGAATATTGGCTTTTTTAAGTACTTCTTTTTTCATTGCATTACCAAACAGTGCTGGTTCTCCCATGCGTTCAATCGCATGAAATGTGTTGAGATTATTTTCAATTGCCAAATAAAACTCACCTCTATCTTTTAAAAGCCTAGCAACATTACGCCCAAATTCGCCAAATCCCAATATAATTGTATGACCATGCATCTCATCAGAGTCGATACTGTTTTCGGCTTCCATCTCTTCATTTTTAGTAAATAGATCAGTTAGTTGTGTGAGATGCTTCAAAATAATAGGTGTCGCAATCATCGATAACACGATTGTTGCAATCATCACCTGTGAATAAGGTTTTGCAATCAAATCACTAGAACGAGCAAGCTCTAAAATCGCCAATGAAAATTCTCCGATCTGCAATAGACTCAAAGCTGTTTTTAGGCTGACCCTCTTACTTTCATTGAACTTTAAAATCGAAAAAATAATAGCGAATTTTAAACCCATCACCCCTATAAGTAAAAGTAAAACGATATGGAACTGTGACACCAACGAAACCACATCAATTTGCATCCCGACAGTGATAAAAAATATCCCAAGTAACAAATCTCGAAATGGTATCAAATCGGCTTCTGCTTGATACTTATACTTGGTTTCTGCAATCAGCATTCCTGCGATAAATGCACCCAATGAATAGGAAAATCCAAAATAATGAGCAACATATGAAGCGCCTATAGCCAAGAATAAAACGCTTCCAACAAATAACTCGTCTGAATTTGTTTTGATTATCTGGGTAAAAAATGGTTCAAGAAGGTATTTACCAAAGACCCATAAAATGGAGAGAAGTATGGCTGCACTCCATGCCATTTCGATCAAAACCGTCGAAATATTTCCATTTTTACTACTCATAAATCCAATGATTAAGAGTATGGGGATAACAGCAATATCTTGCATAATCAAAATTCCCAGTGACCGCTGACCGTGACGGCGATTGATTTCACCATTTTCATTGAGGAGCTTTAGGACTATTGCTGTTGACGAGAGGGCAATAACTAACGAAATAATAAAAGAGGAATTTTGATCAAGTTTAAAGAGATAATAACCAATCAAATAAACAATGATGGTGGTAATAACAATCTGAAGTGTTCCAGCGACAAATACTTCATTTCGCATCCTCTTCAGGTGAGCTAGTGAAAACTCCAGACCAATGGTAAACATCAAAAAGACAACACCAAACTCAGCAATCTCTTTGAGATCGTGATTACTAACCACATCGTGCAAATTGAATCCATAGGCGATTGCCGTACCCGTGAGTATATACCCGATGATGGTAGGGAGCTGGATTTTTTTAATAATAATATTGATTATAAGCGAAGCAAGTAGAGTCGTTACAATAATAGCTAGCACAAGCTCTCCTCTTTTGAGGGAAATTTTAGCTTAAAAAAACTAATATCCCCCCATCATTTTGTTAATCTCAGCGGGCTTATCGTGGATACCAAAGCGATCGATAATCGTTTGACTTGCGCGATTTTTCCCGATTACTTCAACCTCTTTACCCATTTTACGTAGTTTTATCACCGCTTTATCAAGTGCATAGACGGCGGATATATCCCAAAAGTGTGCACGACTTACATCAATGATAACGTTTTTAACCTCTTCTTTGTAATCAAATGCATCCGCAAAACGGTCAGCGGAATTAAAGAATATTTGCCCGATAAATTTATAGACACGAGTACTGCTCGTCTCTTCATATGATTTTTCCCAATACATGAGATGGCTGATTTTATTGGCAAAAAACAATGAAGCCAAAAGGACACCAGTAAATACACCCAATGCAAGGTTATGAGTCCCTACGACTACAAAAACCGTTGAAAGCATTACGATATTGGTTGAGATCGGCAAAGTTTTAAGACCCTTGATCGATGCCCAGTTGAATGTCCCGATGGAGACCATAATCATCACTGCCACCAATGCTGCCATAGGGATTTCTTTGATCAAATCGGACATAAATACCACCATAATCAGCAGTAAAACCCCTGCTAGGAGGGTCGAGAGACGACCACGACCGCCTGATTTGATATTGATGACTGATTGACCGATCATCGCACACCCTGCCATCCCTCCCATACATCCACTGGCGATATTGGCGATTCCCTGCCCTTTGGCTTCACGGTTTTTGTCACTGTCGGTATCGGTCATATCATCGATGATTGTCGCCGTCATAAACGATTCCAGTAACCCTACTGCAGCCAATGCCGCAGAGTAAGGGAAAATGATTGCCAACGTATCAAGACTCAAAGGGACATCCGGCCATAAGAAAATCGGAAGCGTATCGGGAAGCTGTCCCATATCACCCACTGTACGAACATCAATTCCCACAGTCACAACAACAATGGTGAGGACAACAATCGTGACAAGAGGAGAGGGAATAAGTTTACCAAGAGTAGGAATATACGGGAAGAGATAAATTATCCCAAGTCCTGCAGCTGTTAGCGCATAGACGTGCCATGTGACGTTGGTGAGTTCAGGCAGTTGCGCCATAAAAATCAAAATCGCCAAGGCATTGACAAATCCGATCACAACTGTGCGGGAGACAAAGCTCATTAAAACGCCCAGCTTCAAGTACCCTGCCCCTATTTGCAACACTCCTGTTAAAAGAGTAGCCGCCATCAAATACTCTAATCCATGCTCTTTAACTAATGTCACCATCAGTAATGCCATCGCTCCAGTAGCAGCGGAAATCATCCCTGAACGACCACCCACAAATGCAATCACGGTGGCAATACAAAACGACGCATACAATCCGACTTTGGGATCCACTCCAGCAATGATTGAAAAGGCAATGGCCTCAGGAATAAGCGCCAGCGCAACAACGATTCCAGCGAGAATATCGCCACGAATATTGCCAAACCACTCTTGTTTTGGGGATAAAATCAGCATAAAGTCTCCATGTTAAAATGAGCGGGTCAACAGGAAGTATCTTGACACTCTTTCGTTTTGGAATGTTACTTCAAAACAGCCAAAAAGCCACTAAAACTCACCGTAATACTCTTGGACATTCTATATTGGTTACCATTTATAAGATAAATGAAGTAGTGTATGAATTTTTGCTATAATCCCCAAAAAGAGGCTATTATGATTTCACTTACCCACATCGAAGCAGCACTGCACGCTGTTGATGCCGAAGTAAAAACACTGCTATACAACAATTCTCTCTCTCTGAGTGAAAAAGATGCAAAAATGTTACCATTATTACGTGAGAGCAAAGTACTCAAACAAACCTATGAAGATTTATGTTATTTACGAGACAATCCACCCTCATCCTCTACAGGATGCAAAGCTGGAACGTACAGAAAAGATTAAGTAGTATTTTAATGTTATCAATCAGATGTATTATCGGGAATGTATTGAAAACTTATGATGATCTAAAAGTAGTATCGAAGAGACTCCCCCAGATACCTGCGGCACAAAACACTTTTGGGTGTGCTGCTGTATTCCTACCCTGACACGCTGTCCAAAAGCATCCTTGCACAGGTCTAGAAGAGAGCTGAAATTATATCAATCTAATCTTAAAAAAAATTATCTTACACACAAAAGCGAATATATCCGCTTTTTTAGCAAAGACAAATCTCCCTTGCGTCCCCCTAAAGCTGCAAAAACTTTTGTTTTTAAAATCGGAACTGTTTTTGCTTGGCCTATATTACTAAACATTTTGCCACTTTGGTCGATGTTATATACAATAAAGTGCAAAAGGATTTGCTATGGCTGGAACCATTAATTCACTGGGACTTGGGTCTGGAGTTCTAACTGCTGATATTATTGATAAACTCAAAGCCAATGATGTTGCAAATATTATTACTCCTATTGACAGTAAAATAACATTACAAAAACAAAAAGATAGTGCGTTAAGTCTTCTTAGCAGTCTTCTTACCAATTTTAAAACCAGCGCAAGTGCACTAAACGATGATTCTCTTTATCAAAAAAGAAATACATCAGGAAATACCTCATCCGTTGCGGTAACGGCAGACACAGGGGTTGCTGTACAATCCTTTTCCATTGCAAATACACAATTGGCACTCAAAAATGTCAAAGAATCTGGAAGTTTTACAGCTACTTCCAATACCATATCAACAGGAGCAGGCACCGCAAAGCTTTCCATTGGTACGGCTTCATATGACATCAACTACACGGCTACGACAACTTTGGAAGAGCTCAAAGATTCTATCAATAATATCGCAGGTGTTAGTGTAAAAGCCTCAACACTGCAAGTAGGAACTAATGACTATCGACTTATTTTGACATCAACACAAACAGGTGCAGCTCAAACAATCAGTATCACCGATTCCTCAGGCGGTACACTAAACCATTCACTCTATGCCTCTTCAAAAAAAATCGAGTCACAGGCTTTCAGTGCATCTACCGATAAAATAGCATCGGGAAGTGGAAATTTAACTGTTACTATGGGATCTAATAGTCATATTCTTAGCTATAATCCTGCAACAACATTGGAAGACTTGCGCGACTCTATCAATACAGCGGTAGGCTCTACTATCGCTTCAATCGATAGTAATAATAAATTGGTTTTACAATCCAATATCGCAGGCTCCAGTTCAACCCTCACCTTGACTGACAATGGCGGTGGATTAGATTCAAAATTAACAAGCTATACAACCTATAATCCCTTGGACGAAATCCAAGGTGCCCGTGATGCATCATTCAAATACAACGGTATTACTCTAACCCGCAGCACGAATGAAATCAGTGATTTAATTGTTGGCGTCAAGCTTAACTTACTTCAAGACAGCGGAAGCGCTAATATCTCTATCACGCAAGACACTCAAGCAGTTAGTGATGAATTAAATACTTTTGTCCAAAGTTATAATACATTAACTTCACAACTCAGTGACATGACTACCACTGATGTGGATGCCGGAAAGGTCGGTATTTTTAATGGTGACAATTCGATCAATTCTATCTCTCGAGAGATTAATCGATTAATCACATCCAGTATTGATGGATTATCATTACCTGATTTCGGGATTGATCTGAGTCAAACAGGAACCATGAGTTTTAACTCAAATACTTTTATTACAAAATTTGATT
>CAMBHX010000065.1 GCA_945867285.1 Sulfuricurvum sp. IAE1 | reverse complement strand
TATCATTGATGGAAAACGGTATGCCAGTGCCATGGGAAAAAGTAAAAAACACGCACAGCAAGAAGCGGCAAAAATTGCGTTGGATATTCTCTCTAAGGAGTTAAGATGAAAAATCGGGCTTCCTGCCGAAGGAAACGCAGCGTTAGCGTAGCTAATCGGGATTTTCTTCCGATTGGCGTTAGGAATTTAATATGAACCGCTTTGGAGAACGTTTTACCATTAATACCTTTGGAGAATCCCACGGCAAAGCGATAGGGTGTTTGCTTGATGGTGTTCCTGCAGGATTAGCTATTGATATGGAGTTTATCCAAAGTGAGCTTGACCGTCGTAAACCGGGGCAAAACGAGTTTGCAACGGCGCGTAAAGAGTCCGATACGGTTGAAATCCTGAGCGGTACATTCGAGGGTCTTAGTACAGGGACACCAATCATGATGGTGATTTATAACAGCGATCAAAAAAGTGGTGATTATGCCAATATCAAAGATATCTTTCGCCCTGGACATGCCGATTTTACCTATTTTCACAAATACGGGTTGCGTGATTATCGAGGTGGTGGACGTTCATCTGCACGAGAAACGGCTGCTCGTGTAGCAGGGGGTGCTGTGGCGAAGCTAATGCTAAACTCTATAGGTATCAACATCCAAAGCGGTATCAGTGCGATCCATGGCATCGAAGCACAGACGCTTGATTTTGACTATCCCAAACACAGTCCCATCTATGCGTTGGATAAAAACGTCGAAGAGGCGCAAAAATCAGCCATCCTAACTGCCAAAAATTCCCATGATTCTGTGGGTGGAGTGGCAACGCTTAGCATCAGCGGTTTACCTATTGGTTTGGGTGAGGGATTGTATTACAAACTCGATGCTGTGTTAGCAGAAGCGATGATGGGAATTAATGCCGTCAAAGCGGTTGAGATTGGTGAGGGAATTGCATCAACACATTTACAAGGCAGTCAAAACAACGATGAAATCACCCCTAATGGTTTTAAGACCAACCATGCTGGAGGGATTTTAGGGGGAATGAGCAATGGAGATGATGTAACACTGCGTGTCCATTTTAAACCCACTCCTTCTATTTTTATTGAACAAGAGAGTACTAACACCACTAACGAAAGTGTTAGTATCTCACTCAAAGGGCGACATGACCCCTGTGTTGCTATACGTGGCTCGGTTGTATGTGAAGCGATGGCGGCACTCGTGATTGCTGATATGGTATTACTGAACATGGGGCGCAAGATGAGCGGGATAACAAATTATTACACGTAAGTAATTTTTGTCTTTTCTTTCGCATAAATATTTAAGGATTATTTCACTACCATAAAGAATCTTTGTCATTAAGGATTCTACGTGAACGATACTTCTGCTGTTGATGCTCAAAAATGTTACCTCCTCGACACTTCCGTTATTCTCGATGATCCTACCAATATTTTACGTATCTCCCAAGAAAATACTAATGCGGTTGTTATTACCAATGTTGTTTTGGGGGAGTTGAATTCTAAAAAAGACGATATACGTTCCGAAGCGGGTTACATGGCACGAGAGTTTTTTCGTCTGGCCGATGTTGCGTTTGGTGAGCCTATTGCTGCTATTGAGCTACCTGAATGCGTACGAGATACTTTGGATACGAAACTGTGCAGCAATGACCGCTATTATCGACTGGATCTAAATTTTGATCGATCGTTGCACGGTGGCGAAGAGATACTCATCGAGCTTATTATTATTCACCGTGAACACTATCGAGTTGCGAATTCTTTTACCGAAGCAAAAGGGCTCAATGATGCTAAAATTGCTGAAATTGCAGATGATTATGATCTGATTTTGCTGACGAATGATATGTCGTTTCGTATTGCTGCTGAAATCCAAGGGATACCAACACAGCATATCCGTAATAGCAGCGTCGAAGATCCTGATAAAATCGACTTTTCCTATACTTACACCTACAGTGATGTCCCACAGCATCCCACCGATATCGAACACCATAATTTTAATCAACTCACTTTTGTCCAAAATGCCTTAAGTTCCACCAATGAAATGTACGAAACAGGAATACAGCGTCATGCGTTTAGTGTCAATCATAATCTTGAATGGTGTGATTTTGACAAACGGTTTGGGGAATATTTTAACGATCAGCTTGTCCGTCCTATCAATCTGGAGCAAAAATTTTATTTTGCCATGATGACCCATCCCCAAAACTATGTCACGGTCGTAGCAGGTTCAACAGGTTCAGGTAAAACTCTTGTTGCGCTTCAAGCAGGTCTGGAACTCGTATCAGAAGGGATAGTGGAGGGGATAGTGTATGCTCGTAATACGGTAACCTCTAATGACCAAGCAGCGGAGTTGGGTTTTAGAAAAGGGGATGAGGAACAAAAAATGGGCTATTTTATGTACCCTTTGTATTCAGCAGTCAATTTTACCATTGAACATCAAACCAAGCGTTCTATTGATGCACGTGTCGAATACACCGGCAATACCAACTCGGTCAAACGGGAAAATGCCACTGAAAATTTCATGAAAAAATACAATATCGAAGTAATGGATATTGCGCATATGCGAGGAACTACTATCTCTCGTAAGTTTGTTATTATTGACGAAGCGCAAAATATGACTAACGCTACCTTGAAGCTCATTGGTACACGTATGGGGGATGAGACACGACTCGTTATCATGGGAGATTCAGGACAAATTGACCATCCATTTCTCTCCAAACGACGCAATGCACTTGTGACGTTACTCAACAAGGCACAGCACAGCAATTTTATTGCCGGTATCCAGCTACGTCATACAATCCGTAGTAACGTTGCTGATTGGTTTGACAAGAACTTCTAGCCAATATTAGATTGGTAGGACTCGAATTTTGCTCGAAAGTTTTTCTTTGAGTGTTGATTCAATAGCGTATAGTGTTCCTGTGCTTGAGCTCGCACAGCCATTACAAGCTCCCAAATAACGGATATAAATATCAATATAGTCGGGTGAGTCTTTAACATCAATAATCTCAACATTACCGCCATCCATGATCAAAAACTGACGAACGCTATCGTCGATAACTGCATCGATAGCTTTGATTTTTTGTACCAATGTCATGGTCTCAAAATCACCGCTGGTTCCAGCATCGGCAGCATTTTGCATTTTTTCCACATCCATCTCGTGACGAACGGTGGCTAAAATATCAACAAGATACCATTCGCGTGCTTCATGTCCACCTGGTTTGATACACGATTTACAAAAACCGCCAGCTTTGGTGTAGTCAGTAATTTGCTCAACAGTTTTGAGGTCGTTGAGCTTGATAACTTCACGCAATGTTCCCAAGCTCACACGAGCACATTCACAGACGATGATTTCAGACTCAAAGCTGCTTTCATCAACGCCCAGATATAATCCTGCTGCTTTTTTGATAACATCGTATGCCATGACACTACAGTGCATTTTTTGAGGTGGAACAGCTGGTACATCTGGAGTGTCACGAAGCGCCATCTCTACGTCGATATTAGTGATTTTAACTGCTTCTTGAACTGTTTTGCCCAAACACAATTGTGTCATCATGTCTGAGGATGCGATAGCGGTGCCACATCCGAAACTTTTGAACTTGGATCCTACGATAGTATCGCTTGCAGGATCGACTTCCCAGTACAATCGTACTGCATCGCCACAACTCTCTGCTCCAAAATCAGCAACGATGAGCTTATGCCCTGCTGCGTCACACTGCTCTTGGGTGATTTCCCCTTGGTGCTGTGGGTTGTTCATCAATGTAGTTACTTTGTTGGAGTATTGATCCCAAAGAGATCCCCCTAATAAATCGTTTTTTGCCATAATAGTCTCTCCTATATTTTAGTAATTCTCGCTCGAAGAGCGTAGCTTTAGGGGGTGGCAGGGACATTTGTCCCTGCCATTAAAACGGATGTATTCGTTTTAATGTGTAACATCCAGTTTCTAGTGGTGAATCCCGCACGCCAATGATTCACCACCTGCTGTTGGTTGTACAATGGCATAGGAACTTGAAATCGCACGTAGACGTTTTACGGCAGCTTCAAATTTTTCAATGACATAGTCAATCTCTTCATCGGTAGTAAAACGGCTCAAGCTCAAACGAATCCCCGTATGTGCCAGCTCATTATCTGCTCCGATTGCCAACATAACGGAGTTGGCTTCCAAATCTTCAGACGCACACGCTGAACCTGTTGATGCACCGATGAGTTGCGTGTTAAGATCCCACAGCATCCCCTCGCCCTCAACACCACGGATGGAGATTAGGATTGTGTTTGGAGTGCGATTATCACGATTTCCAACGGTAAATACATCTTCCAACGAACCTAGCAAGGCATCTTCGAGGCGGTCACGTTTGGCTCGAATCGAAACCATTTTTTCCTCGATATTGGTCGTGGCAAGCTCCAGCGCCTCCCCCATTCCTATGATAAAAGGGACGTTGAGTGTTCCTGAACGACGACCACCCATTTGATCTCCACCATGCATCAGAGGACTAAGCTCTTGGGAATTACGGATGTATAATGCACCAATACCTTTGGGGCCATGGAATTTATGTGCCGACATGGACATAAAATCAACATGAATTTCCGACATATTTACCGGTATTTTACCCACAGCTTGAACACCATCAGTATGAAATAATACCCCCTTCTCGCGGCAAATTTCACCAATTTCAGCGATCGGGAAAATCATTCCTGTTTCGTTATTCGCCCACATGATAGATACGAGAGCAGTTTTTTCGGTGATAAATGCACGAACGGTATGCGCTTCCACAATTCCTTGATCATTGACGGGTAAATAGGTGACTTTTACCCCTTGTTCTTCGAGAAACTTACAGGTTGATAAAACAGAGGGATGCTCGATTTCGGTGGTAACAATGTGATTCTTGTCACCATTAAGGATTTTATCTATCCATACTGATTGCAATACCCAATTATTCGCTTCAGTTGCACACGACGTAAAGATAATATCATCCTTATCGCCCGCACCGATTGCTTTATACGTTTGGTTAATCGCTTTGGTAATCGCTGGATGAGATGCCGTTCCAAACTTGTGCAATGAGTTGGGATTGCCATAGATATCACTAAAAAATGGAGTCATTGCTGCTACAACGGCAGGATCTACCATGGTTGTCGCGTTGTTGTCTAAATAAACTTTCATATTACCTCCAAGTTGGGTGGTTTTATTTAGGACAATTTTTATCCTATTTAACTTTTGGGATAATAATACAACACTTGTTATAGTTACCTTAAGGGTTTTTTATATTTAGTATGTTTTAAGGTTTGATGGGGGTATAAGAGCTTATTGCTCTTGCGGCTTATCAGTAACAAGCCATTGAAGATAGTTTATTGACCAATCCAAATCGGTATAAATTTCTTCGATTTCTGTGATTGGAGTATCCAAGTGGATACGTAATTCTTTAATACGTTGCTTCAGATATTGTCCCATTGAATAATAGGCATTGAGACATTCATCATCTTGTGCTTTGATGATGAGGGCTTCAAGTGTTTCGATAAGTGCTGTTTCCTTGGGAAAAATATTCCCACTTTTACGCAATGTTCTTTGGACTTTTTGCAGATGAGCCATGTCGAGTTTAAATTTTGGTGCTTCGGTCGCTGCTTCCATGGTTAATTTCCCCTTGATCCAGGCTTAATGGCAACACTGCCATCGTTACACAGTGGGCAATTATCTGGCGCATACATCTCAAAATCAAAATCAGCAAGAGCAAATAATGGTTTGTTTAGAGGCAAGGCACATGATGATTTACGCTCCAAGTCTGATCCCTCACGTTTACAAAATCCACGATTAGCCAGTGCTGCAAACCCTACGACGATACCGCCAAGCTCTTCGATAGCCGATGCTGCTTCCATTGCTGAGCCACCGGTAGTGATGATGTCCTCACAGATGAGAACACGCTCGCCCGCAGTGATCTCAAAACCACGTCGGATTTGCATCTCACCATTGACACGTTCCGCAAATATAGAGCGCTTATCCAATGCAGTGGCCAGAGCAAATCCAGCGATGAGACCACCCAATGCAGGTGCACAGACAGTATCAATCTCTAAGCCGCTGTTTTGGATATTTACCGCTAATGCATCGGCTAGCAGCTTCGCAGTTTTAGGCTGTTCGAGCACTTTGGCAGATTGGAGATAGTAAGCAGAGTGATTTCCAGAGCTTAGCTTGAAATGCCCTTCGAGCATGGCGCTGGCATCGAGGTAGATTTGTTTGATATCCATGATGTTATACCGTGAGGATGTCTTGCTCTTTGCTTTTGAGCGAGTCATCGATTTTGGCGATATATTTATCGGTAATTTTTTGAACTTTGTCTTGAGCTGCTTTAGATTCATCAGCCGTACAAAGCTTGTCTTTTTCGAGTACTTTGATTTTGTCATTAGCTTTTTTACGGTCATTTCGAACTGCTACTTTGGCATCGTCCGCCATCCCTTTGGCTTTTTTCGCCGTTTCTTGACGTTGATCAACGGTCATAGGAGGAAAAAAGAGTTTGATTTCGCTTCCATTATTGTTAGGGTTAACGCCGATATCTGCTTTCATGATCGCTTTTTCGATGACATTAAGCATTGATTTATCCCATGGAGAGATAGTGATTGTCGTAGCATCGGTTGCGATTACGCTTGCTGCTTGGTCGATAGGAGTCATTGAGCCATAGTTGTCAACACGGACATTGTCGAGGATCTTGGTGGTTACACGCCCTGTTCGAAGGGTGCGAAAATTGACCAGCAAATGATCCGCAGAACCTTGCATTTTCTCTTCACAAAAATCATAAACTTCATTGAGCATTGAGCATTCCTTATTTAGTAGTATTGATGTCGCTTACGACATTGATAGTAGGGGCAACGATGTTGTTTTTCTCGACCAATGCGTCGGTAACAGAATCGTTTTTTTGTTGGGCATATAAATAGCCCAAAGTAATTGTATTGACTAAAAACAAAAAGCCTAAAGCAAACGTCACTTTGGTCAAAAATCCTGCAGGGCCTTTAGCACCAAAAACGGACTCGTTGGTACCGCTATAAGCGCCCAATCCGATACTAGAGCTTTTTTGTAATAACACAGCGATGACGATCATGACGACCAAACCCGCTTGTACAAAAAATAAAATGCTTGTCATTGTAATCCTTAAAAGTAGTAAAAGTTCGCGATTATAGCATAAGCTCACTTGTGATAAAATAAGGGACAATTTTAAGGAGAGTGCAATGTGTAAGATTTGCCCAAAACAAAAAAAAGCACTTGCTTTTTTGGTTGCTATCGGGGGAGCATTTGTTGGCTTTTATATGATGTTTTCAATGACGATGAAGCCCTCTGTAGCGCAAAAACCTATTGTAGTGGTGAGTACGTTCGCATTGTATGATATTGCTCGCAATATTGCCAGTGATACCGTGGAAATCAAAACCGTCGTTCCGCTAGGCAGTGACCCCCACGCATATTCCCCAACTCCATCAGATATTGCTACTTTTTCAAAAGCGTCGATTTTTTTCATCAATGGAGCAGGATTTGAGGGGTGGGTGGAAAACCTCAAAAACACTCTTCCCTCGCAGGTTGTCATGGTGGATATGAGTGAACATGTAGGATTGTTGGATAACGATCCCCATTATTGGCTTAGTATTGATAACATGATAGAAATGACCCGAGAAATCCAGCGTCAGTTTTCGACTCTGTCACCTAAAAATCGAACGGTTTATGAGGCGAATGCTTATCGTTATATAGAGAGTTTGCAAAAACTAAAACAGCAGTATGAAATAGGGCTAAAAGAGTGTAAAAATCGAACATTAGTGACCAATCACAATGCATTTGGCTATTTGGCGTATGCTAACAATCTCAAAAATATCTCGATCATTGGACTCTCCAGCGACGAACAACCCAGCGCCAAAAAAATGGTCGAAATTAGTACCCTGATGCAAAAAGAGAAGATCAGTACGATATTTTTTGAAGAGCTTATTGATGATAATGTAGCGCAAACCATTGCCAAATCCAGTGGCGCTCATGCTAAAAGCTTGCAACCACTTGAAAACATCACACAAAGTGAATTTGACAACAATGAGACGTATATTTCTATTATGGGAAATAATTTAGTTAAATTACGCAGTGCTATGGAGTGTCATTGAAATTTTCTCCCAGTCTTTTTGAGATACGAAATCTCTTTTTTACCAGAGGGGATAATGAGGTTCTTAAATCGATTAACCTCACGATTTTACAAGGGGAATATTGTGCCATTATTGGACCAAATGGCGGAGGTAAGACTACCCTTATACGCCTTTTGATGGGTTTGGAAAAACCCACCTCTGGAAGTATCAAGTTGTTTGGCATAGAGCAGTCCAAATTTCGAGAACGTGACCGTATCGGATATGTTCCGCAACGCTCTGCCTTGGTGGATGGCTCATTTCCTGCAACGGTCCGTGAAGTGGTGGCGATGGGGAGATATGCCAAAAGAGGTATTTTTGGCGCAGAATCACAAGAGGACGTAGCAGCCATAGAAGAAGCGATGGAGCAAATGGGGGTTACTGATTTACGTAACAACCTTATTGGTCATCTTTCAGGTGGACAGCGTCAGAGGGTGATGATTGCACGAGCATTGGCATCACGCCCAGAAGTTCTAATCGTTGATGAGCCCAATACGGGTGTTGATGTCGAGTCACAACATCGTTTTTACGAGCTTTTACGTCATCTAAATTGTACGAAAAAAATTGCCATACTCTTTATTACCCACGATGTTGGGGTGATTGCAGATGATATCACACGCCTCTTTTTTGTCAATCAAACGCTGATGACATCTCATAGCCCCAATGCCCACGTAGGATGCGGCGAAATTAGTAAACTTTATGGAACACCAGCCCATGTCGTTCACCATAACCATTAGTAAATCTGCCTCGCAAGAGGCAAGCTTTAGTGCCTTAGCGGCTGGCGTAGTCAATGGGATTTTATTCCATTGGCGTTTTAAATAAATGGTAGGGACGCAGTATGATTGAAATATTTAGCTATCCTTTTATGCAACGTGCGTTTGCAGCAGGATTGATGATTGCACTACTCGCCTCTCTT
>CAMBHX010000064.1 GCA_945867285.1 Sulfuricurvum sp. IAE1 | reverse complement strand
CGTTTGAGCATTTCTAGTGCATTGAGATCGCCATATTGTGCCAGTTCTTCAGACTTGATAATACGCTTAGAAATAGAACTCTCTTTACGCTCTTCGAGGGTCATGGCAGTCTCTTGAACTTCGATTTTATCCAACGAAACAATTTCTTGAGCGCAGGCAAAAGAGAGGGTACAGGAGAGCAAAATTAAGGGGCGAAAAAATGTCACGTAAAACCTTTATTTGAATAGCGATATTATCTCCAAACAACTCTTTGGTATCGATAATACCCTAATCAAAACTACCCATTTTTAAGTGCATATCGTAATGGAACGGTAATACGTACAGCTTTAGGAGGTTTTGGAAAATAATGCCCATTTTTTTCGATTAATGCAATCGCATCATCATCCAAAATCGCATAGCCTGAACCACTAATGATACGTACATCTTCCACTTCGCCATTTTCTTTGAGGCGGAATGTTACTCTTAACTCCCCCTCTTGTTTGAGTCGAACTGCTGCATTGGGATATTTGCGATATTTCATCAAAATATCACGAATAGCCGACAGATGATTATCCAAATACTCCTCTTCTACACTAGACTTTGGCGCTGGAGGCGGTGGAGTGGGCAGCATAATTGGTTCGGTTTTTTTGACAACTACAGGTTCTGTTTTTTGTGGCTCAACTACTTTTTGCGGTGACACAACTGCTTCGTATTTGACAGGTTCGACAGTTGCTTCAACTACTTTTTCCAAAGGCTCAATAGGGAGAACCGGTTTAGGTGATGTATCCATTGTCTTGTGTTGAGATATCGAACTCTTGAGAGGGGTGGGAGCTGATTTTGAGAGGCTTTTTTGCTGAGATTCAGGGGTACTCATCGCCAATTCTAACACTATCTCCTCTTCAACGACGTTATCAGACATCGCAAGCAGTGAGACCACACTCCCTATCAAAACCACATGCAATCCAATCGATAATCCAAAAGATTTTTTTGTTTTCATGAATCCCTCTGGGTAATGATGGAGATTTTTTCAATCTTTTTTAGCTTTAGATTATCCAAAATAAAAATAAAATCATTAAAAAATGCTTTTTTATCCCCTCGCACACTCACGCTTGATTGCGCATTTAATCCACTGATATTAGTGACCAACTGAGCTTGAGAAACTATGGTCCCATTCCAATACATCTCACCGTTTTCATTTAGGGCTATTTCAATCTTTTGGGAGGGGTGTGTCTGAGCACTGGCTGCTTTTGGGAGATCCAGCTTGATAGCACCTGATGCCACAAACGTCGAAATCGTCAAAACAATTGCCAACAAAACTAACACAACATCAATCAAAGGTACGACATTAATCCCCTCAGGACGTTTAAGCGCGCGCATCTTCCCATTTCCCCATCAATAAATCAACTTTGCGTAAACAAGCACTGTAAATCATCATCGAAGGTATAGCGACCAACAACCCCAATGCTGTAGCTTTTAATGCCAACGATAAACCGATCACTACTGCTGTTGGGTCTATCCCCCCTTTTTGACCGATTTCATAAAATACGACCATGATTCCGGCCACTGTCCCCAACAATCCGACATAGGGAGCATTGGATCCTATCACCGATATCGTGGTGAGATTTTTCGTCAGTTCCGCTTCGGCAGAGTTTTTCGTCACAAAATCCTCCATTTCTACCGATCCATAAAAAAAGTATCGCTCAATCCCATACGCAAACGCCATGACACTCATCAATCCCAAAATACCCAATGTTGCATAATCGACAACCAACTTTAATGTTTCCATTCTTTTTCCTCCTGTAATTTTTGTGTTTAAGTATCTGCCCATGTGCGTAGCAGATTATGATAGATACTTGTGAGCTTCACGGTATCTTCATCATCTCCCAATCTCTCACGAAACGCCATAATCGACATGTCTAAATCAAACAATAACCGTCGTCTATCTGTTTCGCGTATCATGCTCTCCAACCAGGTAAAACACGCAATACGCGCCCCACTGGTTACGGGTTCAACTCGATGTACGCTCGATGAGGGATAGAGAACTAAATCTCCAGCCGGAAGCTTCAAGCGTTGTGAACCAAACGTATCTTCGATCACCAATTCTCCCCCCTCATACTCCTGCGGATCGGAGAAAAAGAGGGTAAAAGAGAGATCACTTCGCACCCTCTTCCCGCCGCCACGCATAGTACGAACTGCATTGTCGACATGGTTGCCAAAAGTGTTGAACTCACCGGTATAACAGTTAAATAACGGTGGGAAAATCTTTTTGGGTAACGCTGCAGTAAAAAATAGTGCACTATTACTCAGTGCATCTAACACAATTTTTTGCAATTCTATAGCTGCCTGTGATTCTTCTGGGAGCTGTAGATTGTTTTTGGCTTTTGCCGCTTGCGTTCCACTGGTGACATTCCCATCCACCCATTTTGAGGTAGTTAAAATATCACGACACTGGGCCACTTGTTCTTGCGTTAGAACGTTGGGTATATGTAGTAACATCTGTTGTCCTTTGCCTAAGTTTTGTATTAAAAAGACATCCATCTTCTCAATACAAAACTCCCACTGGGGGAGTAAAGTCGTTTAAAAAAATTTATAATCCAGTGTCACCTGGACAGTACGTCCCGTTCCTGGCACCGCAAATCCTCCATTAATATATACCGACTCATAATAGGTCGTATCCAAAAGATTTTTAACGTTCAACTGAACTGCATAATCTTTTTGAACATAAGCCACCATTGCATCGTATCGAATATAACTGGGTGCCGTATTTGGATTAAAGGTGTTGGCTACACTCTCATTGGCATAGCTATATACTGCACGATCTCCTTTGCCTTCGAGTCCACCTCCAACTTTCCATCCACCACCCAGCTTATAAGTTGTCCATAGATTAAAAGTATAATCAGTCGAGTTTGGTGGTTTTTGTCCGATGTAGATATCATCTTTACCTGGTGCAACAGCATCCACTTCAGGATCCATGAGAGCTAAGCCTCCAAAAACATCCCAATTATCATTGATTCGCCCTGCAACCTCTAACTCAATACCATCCGTATGACGCTCTTTTGACAAAATCGGATTACTGGATGCACTTGCAACGTCGGTATTGCGCTCCCACTCTTTGATCGTACGATAAATAGCCGTCCGCAAAGAAAGATCACCATCAAGAAGTTCAAATTTAGCTCCTAACTCATACGTGATGCTTTTTTCAGGATCATATGCACCAGAAAAAGAGTACAAGTCTCCCGTCGTATTAAAAGAGTTATTCCACGCTAAATAATAATGCTGATTTTGGGATGGTTGATACGATAGACCAGCACGGTAACTCATCTCATTGTAATGAAGTTCTCCATTTTTGGTCATATTAGCATCCAAATAATCCATACTGAGCCAATCTTTACGAAAACCTCCCATCACTTTCCAGTTAGGGGCAACTTCGACAATATCCTGTGCGTATACTGCCCAAGTGCGTCCTTTGTATCCGCCGCTGCTATTGCGCTCTTTATTCCCATAGATTGCTTTATAGGCATCTGGAAGTGTGGAACCCGATTCAGCTGTAGTCGGCATAGAAGCAGCCCAACGAGTACCGCTTGTTGCATACTGATACCAAATTCCATTACTTGCCAAGGCACGCTGTCCATTGGATGGTGTCGCCGGCAATCCACTGGCAGGTCCACTTGCAACTGCAATATTGGGATAATACGATGACAATCCGTCATGACCCCAGCGAGTTTGTTCTTCATGCAGATATTCACTACCAATGAGCGCTTCATGTTTTATCCCAAGCGCTTCAAATTTGGTGGTAAGATCGTTTTGCCACGTATCCGTTTTTTCTTTAGCACCGTTACCTTTGGTCCCTCTGGTAATCTCATTATCAGGTCCATTAGTCGTGTTGTATCCACCCGGTGCCGTTGCCCAGTTATCGCGCAGATAATCAGCATGACGGATCACAGAGCGAAGCTGTGTATCTTTTGAAAACTTATGGGTATAACTCGCAGTTGTAATGTTGACGCGGTTATCTTCATAATCGTCGGTAAATCCGTAGAAAACTTCATTCCCTACATCCGCAGGTCTTTTGGTAGCACTGTCGAACGGCACACCGTAATCGGGAGTGATATGCGTTTTCATATACAAATGGGATAAACTAAACTCGTTATCGGTATTGAGTCCAAACGTAATCGTCGGAGCGATACCTGTGGTTTCGTTGTAGACATCATTACGAGTACTTCCCGCATCCATTTTCAGTGCATTGAGACGAAATGCAGTTGTATCATTTATCATTACATTCACATCCGAAGAGGCTCGTTTATAATCATTTGTCCCCACAGTGACCGATACTTTTCCAAAATCTTCAGCTTCTGCATCCTTGCTCACCTGATTGATAACACCGCCTGCTTGGCCACGACCAAACAGCATCGCAGCTCCTCCGCGCAGAACATCGACTTGCTCAAGATTAAACGTATCACGGTTATACTGGGCAACGTCACGGATACCATCGAGATAGAGATCCCCAAACGTATAGAAACCACGAAGATTCATGTTATCCCCAATACGTCCACCCTCTGCAGCATTAAACGTCAATCCCGAAACGTTACCTAGTGCTTCTTTGAGTGTAAATTCTGATTTATCGTGTAACAACTCTTTAGTTACCACCGTAATCGCCTGAGGTACATCATGCGCTAATTGACCCGTTTTGGCGGTTTTAGAAACACCTGGCTGATAACGAGGCAGTTCGATCGTAACTGTTTCTTGAATATCAATAGCTTTGAGTGTTGCGTTGGAATCTCCAGCAGTAGCATCTGCCAACAACGAACTTGCGGTGATGCTCAAAAGCATGGCACCTACAGGAAGGACTTGAGAATTAAAAAAACGGTTATGGTAGGCCATTGGCACTCCTTGAATAGGTAGTGGCTGGCTACAAGCAAAAGCGTTGGCTGGCTATATAATTATGATATTAAAAATCAATTGCAGATTTATAGCGTATTTTATCGCCATTGTCAATAGTGATAAGCATTATTATTTTGTTAATATAAGTTTGTCACTTTTTGTGATACGTAAGATATATATCTCCCCTCCATGCGCTATGCGAATAGAGGCTTGACCTTTTAGTATCTCTTTGCTCTCAACAATAAGTTCTTTTGGTGTTGTTTTTTCCATAGAGTAAAACTACTTATGCAACAGGAGGCGTGGATGACATGGCTGTGGTAACATTTTGAGTCATTTGGCTGATCTCTTTGTCCGCCATAAACAATCCTCGACCCTCCAGCCCTACAACATCGATCATATCCAAGATAGAACGAAACAGATACTCTTCTTCGTGTTGTTCTGCTACATACCATTGGAGAAAATTAAAAGTCGAGTAATCTTTCTCAGCAACACACGCTTCTACAAGGGTGTTTATTTTTTCGGTAATCAGTTGTTCATGAATCAAGGTTTTTTCAAAAACATCACGGATGGATTCGAACTCATGCGGAGGCTCAGCCAATGCTCCCACACGGGCCATCGCACCTGTCTCGTTGACATAGGCAAAAAGTTTACGCATGTGCAGATGTTCATCATCACTGTGCAGCTCTAAAAACTTGGCGGAACCACTGAGTTTTTGCGCTCCGCACCACGAACTCATAGCCAAATACAAATTGGCGGAATAATCTTCAAGAGCGATTTGCTCATTAAGTAGTTTCAAAATAGCAGGTTTTAACATAGTACACTCCTCTTCTTTTTACTAAAATAGTCTAATGCATTATTTTGCCAACGATGCAGGTCGGCACAAATATTTTTCATCTTTGGCAACACGGGCACATTTTGTACACATAAACTTGGGTTTACAGGTAATATCAGTCAGTTTTTTGAAACAGGTCGATATGTCCTCTTTTTTCATTTTGCACAATTGTTTCATACCGCATCCTTTTATCCTAAATGATAACTCTAATCACTATGTTATTCTATCTAAGCTTAAAGTAATATGATATTGATATTTTATATCAATATCGTCAACACGCTTTGCCACTTCCTAACAATCGTTTAGCGGGATTATTATCCGCTGGGACTTTGACGATACTCATAGCAGACCTCCTTTGGTGTTTTGAATCTCATTGGCCAATTGGGATATTTGGCTCTCACTGCTTCCACTCATCCCTTTGACACACAAAAAAGGGATTTCGCTCTTTTTGGCTTCACGCTTAAAGTGGTTCATGGAGTTGTGTTTGAGAAAATCGGTGAGCATGATCACCATATCGGTATTTTGGGGAAGTTGTTTGTGAGAAGTGGAGTTACGTCGGCTATCCCAATGGTGCATTTTGGTCGCACCAATCGTTTGGAGAAAGAGTTGAAGTTTGGTGATTTTGTCACCACCGATGACTAATACAGACACGAGAAGCCTTTATTGATAATTTATATCAAAATTGTAGCTCTCTCATCCTTAAAGTTTTATGATATTAATAATGCATATCAACTATTTCTTAAACATCTCATAACGGTACTGTTTCATTTGCGTATCTTCACGGTTACCCCATTCTTTCATCGAGGCATCATATAAACGGATATTTTTGTATCCTAATACACCACTCAAAACAAAATAATTGTACGATGTCTCAAGCCCACCCGTACAATACACCAATACTTCTTTGTTTTTATCCAGTCCATACCCCTCTTTGAATACGGATTCTAACAGCGCTTTTGGCTTTAACTTATACTCTTTGTCTACCGAATAGTTCCATGAATAGCTCATCGCACCATCAATATGCCCATTGCGCTTGACGGTGGCTGTTGGGGTGACTCCCAAATACATATCACTAGGACGAGCATCGATCATGGGAAGTTTTTTAAGATGCTTTTTGACATAGTGTAAATCAGCAATTTTTTGACCGTCAAGTTTGGCTTTGAACACCGTCGGTTTTACACTCATCACCTCATTGGAAGTGGCAAGTCCTAAGGCTTTGTAACTCTTGAATCCACCATCAAGCAATGCTACATTTTTGACTCCATGATAGTGAAGCGCCCAATAAATATAACTGGCTTTGAGTAAGTCTTTTGGTTCATTGATCGGCGCATACAATACAACCTCACTGTTTTCATCGATACCCAAAGAACGTATTTCCTTTTCGATCTCCTCTACTGGACGAACCGATAAAAACGTACCATTGTCAAAACGCCATTTTCCAATACTCGTATGAAGAGCATTAGAGATATGTTCTTTGGCGTAACTATCTCCATCGGAGACTTCCACCACTTTGACATTGGTATCACTTTTATGGGCATCAAGCCAGTGTGCATCGACTAAAGGCTCCAACGCCAATAACGAAAGTGAGCTTGCCATCAATACGGCTAATATTTTCATAGTTATTCCTCAAAAAAATTTGACAATATCATAGGCCTAATTCACTTAAAGGATAATTTTTTTCCTTTATTAGTTGAAATGTGTGTGTATTATTTTGATGCTTAGTGGTAGACTAACACTATATTATTACATCAAGGGAGCTACAATGCGTCAATATGAAACTTATCACTGTAATACGTGCGGCAATGAGGTTGAACTACAAACAGTAGGTGGTGGAACGCTAACTTGTTGTGGTGAATCAATGGAAATGATTACCAAAGATCTAACGGCTGTGAATCTCATGAAAGCCTTTGGTGGTGAGAGTATGGCACGTAATAAATATGAGCTTTTTGCCGACATCGCTCGTGATGAGGGATGGCATGCGGTTGAACGTCATTTTCGAGAAGCTGCCTTCAACGAAATGTATCATGCTCGCGCTCAATATAAAGCGTACCATAAACTCATACATGGCAGTGAGTTTGATGCGACTCTAGCCAATCTCGACACCGCTATGGCTGGAGAACACTATGAACACGAAACCATGTATCCTGGCTTTAGCGAGATAGCAAAACTCGAAGGGCACAATGATTTAGCACGACTGTTTACCGCTATTGGTAAAGTCGAAGTGGAACATGAGCGTGAATATGCAGCACTCAAAGAGGCTCTGATCGCTGATGGATTCTTTGCGAGTGAAAATGATGAGATATGGATTTGTGAAGTGTGCGGTCACGTCCATCGAGGTAAAAAAGCACCCCCAGCGTGTCCGTTGTGTAAAGTAGGACGTGAGTATTTTAAACGAGAGTGTTTGAACTAAACTGTTACTCCAAAAGAGTTGTGATTAATTTCACCTCTTCGTGAGTTAACTCAAACGTAAATATCTCTAAATCTTGAGCAATATGGTGTGGTGATGTCGATCCAATGAGTGGAATAATGCCTCGGTGTGACAAATAACGATACCAAATTTGTGCGGGAGTCTTGGTGTACTTTTCGCTCAACTTCCCAATCACATCACTATTTAGGATATGTGGGTTTGCCGTCAAACTCCAAAAACTCTGATAGACAATACCGTGTGTATCACACCACTCTCGAAGTTCACTATCATAATCGCTCTCATGATAAAAACGATTTTGGACAATGGTGGGCTTAACGACGCTATTACTATACAATTTCTTCAAAAGCTCCAAATCATAGCAGTTGCTAATCCCCAATTGCAACGCTCCCCCCGTTCGATAAATCTCCTCCATCGCACCCCAAACACGCACAAGGTTTTCATAGGGGAACAGAGGGGAATGTAGGACCAAAGAATCTATATAATGAGTTTTTAGATTCTCTTGTGAGCGTTTAAAGGAATCAAAAACCTGAGTTTCCAAAGGAGAAGTTGGATCGTAAGGAATACGCTTGGGATCATGACCGCCAATGGGGGTAAATTTGGTCTGAATAAAGAGTTCTTCACGTTTTATACCATGCACAGCAAGTCGCACCAATGCTTCTCCAACACCTGCTTCATGATAATGCTTTGGTTGACAAGCGGTATCGATTCCTCGAAATCCTGCGCAAATGGCCATCTCTACCAAATCTGCAGTACGAAGTTCTTTCCAAGCAGTTCCATAAAGAAGGGAAGGCATTTTTACTAACATCACAACACGCTCCTATAGCATTTTTGACCAATTATAGCTACATTGCAATTATTATTTACACTCAATACTGTTTTAAGAAAAAACCAGTCCATCATATTACAATTTTTAGAAATT
>CAMBHX010000063.1 GCA_945867285.1 Sulfuricurvum sp. IAE1 | reverse complement strand
ACTTTAACCGCATTAACTGCAGGATTAGCTGCCAATGCAGCCGACGCTGCAAGGCCCAATGAAAGAATCGTTGTAAATAGCTTTTTCATTAGTGGTGCCCTCCAGCTTTTGTAAATTTACCTGCAAGGTAACGTGTATCAACAGGTGCCAATGGCGTACGCTTTTGTTCTTTTGCAACTTCTTGATAATAGTGATTATCCAGACGGAACATATCAGCATGTTGATATGCGATCAAAATATCCATAAGCTCACTAACGCCAGTCTCTTTACGTTTTTTCATCTCGGCTTTCAATGTTTTGATTGCTTGATGAACTTCTGGTCCAAACAATTTTTCCAATTCTTCAACTGGCAAACGTGTTGATCCTTCGATAATTTTACCGTTTGCATCAAACTTCGCAGGTGATTCGGTCGGAGGAACATAATAAACATTTGGTTGTGTACCGTAATCGGAACGAAGACCCAATGCTACCTTGTACTTGGTAACCAATTTGTGAACTTGCCCCTCTTCGTCATCTAAGAATCCAACAAAACGGATACGTCCAACACACTGCTGTGCACATGCCGGTGGCAAACCTTGCTCAACACGTGGGAAACAAAGAATACATTTCTCTGATTTAGAGATCTTTGGATTGAAGTAAATCTTTTTGTAAGGACATCCCGCAATACAATAGCGGTATCCTTGACAACGATCCAAGTCAACCAAAACAACACCATCTTGTTCACGTTTGAAAATCGCATCACGAGGACACGCGCTCAAACAGCCTGGATTTGTACAGTGGTTACAAATACGTGGCAAATAGAAAAAGTAGTTGTCCTGTGGGAATGCACCCGCACCTTGATCCTCATCCCAGTTTGGTCCCCATGTTGGAGAAACGTGTGGCTGGAACTGTTTATGATCAGGCGCATCCGTCATCAATGACTCATAGTTATAATCCCAAGGAACCCCATAATCGGCTTCCAAATGAGGGATAACACCTGGTTGAAGATCGCCAGCAGCATCAAAACCGCCGCCAAGCTCCATCCAGTTTTTAGGATAACCTGCACCTGGATAGGTTTCTACGTTATTCCAATACATATACTCACGACCATTACGGTTCGTCCACTGTGTTTTACATGCCACAGTACATGTTTGGCACCCGATACATTTGTTCAGGTCCATGACCATTGCTAATTGTCTTTTAGACATCTAAACCCCTTAATATTTTATGCCAGCGGCGGCTTTTTCATAGTTAACAGCACCATCATAGGCGTACTGATTACCATCCCATAGACCACCAAACTTGAGGTGACCCCAGCCATCAGCCATTTCCAAAAGGTTCATAGCAACCGGAACGACCTGATTGTGACCTTGGTTTTTGATGTACATGAACGGTTCCCATCCATCTTCTAGTACCAATCCATCCGGTGGACATGATGAAGAGACACGAGCCATTGCAAAGAATTCACCTTGGTGATTGAAAATACGAATGGTATCGCCATCTGCAATCCCTTTAGATGCTGCTGTTGCACGATTAACTTGAATTGCTGGAACCCCACGTTGCAAACGTAACAACGTACGTGACGTTTTGTAGTTCGAGTGGATAGACCAACGAGCGTGTGGCGTCATAAACGAATATGGATAATCTTTTCGTTGAGGACGAATACCCTCCATACCTGTGTTAGTTGCCGCACCCATCTTGATATACATATCATGGTCAACATAGAATGTTTGACGACCGGACAATGTCTCAAGACGCTCAAATTTGTATAAGTGATATTCCATTGAACTGTACGGACGATCAGAATACAATGGTGATGATTTTGCTGCTTTTTCATTAATAAGCAAGAATCCACCAACCTTGTACATCTTCTCAATCGTCCATGGCTCATACTGCTCACATTTTTCTAATGCTGCTTGAAGTGCCATTTTATCCGTCCCAAGGTAAGGCTCACTTGCCCCTTCAGATTCTGGATCGGTATTGGTATATTCTTTGTGGAAAATCGTCAAATCATGGAAACCTGGTTTTGCAAATTTTACATGATCTTTTACTTTTGCTTTCGCAATGTTTTGTGGACGATTAGCAATCTCTTCGAGTTTTTTTGCTAATAGAGTAAACATTGACCACTCATCCATCGCTTCACCAATATTTTTGATGTTAGCTACCGGTTGTGCCAAGTTTGTAAAACGGTGGTAACCAGGGCTGGTACGAAGGTCATAAACCTCGTAGTGTGATTTTGCTGGTAACAATACGTCTGCAAACTGTGCAGCTTCAGACATACGATAGTCAACATACGCATAAAACTTATTCTTTTTCAAGAATGCTTTACGATATTCACTACCTTTGTTACGACGGAATGTGTTGTCCGCTACGATGAGAGAACAATCTGGTTGCCACCAAGGTTTAGAAACACTACCGTGTTTTGACGCATTATTTGCCTTACCATGCTCACCTTCTTTAAGCATTTCGCCCAATACTGCCATATACTCTTTTTTAGTGATACCGTTTTGAGCACGTTTAGTGTCATCATCAGTAAAGAATTCATCAAATGATTTCATTCCATCACCAAATACGAACTCACCAACAAATCCTGAACCAAAACGTGGGTTGTATTTTCCGCTAAATCCTGCTAATACGCCAAGACCAGAGAGAGTAAACTCATTTTCTGTATTCAATCCACCGTATGGTCCCATACGTCCTGTAAGTCCACAAATAGAAGAAATATTCCAAATTGACATAACACCATTAAAATATTTATTCAATGAGAAACCAGTTGTAATCTCTACTACTTTTGGCAATGCAATATCACGTGCCAAGATTTGAACCGTATCAGGATGAACACCTGTAATCTCTTTAGTTGCTTCTGGTGCAAATTTTGCTGCAGATTTTTTCAACATTTCAAAAACAGTGGTTACTTTGGTTTTATGACCATGAACTTCGATAGTCCACTCACCTTCTAGTTCAGGAACAATCCCTTGCTCATCAAGACGAAGTGATTTGATCGTAGAACCCTCAGTACCTGGCATCAATGCGATTTGACCCGTTGCTTTATTCATACAATAGAATTCTTCAGAGTATTTGTGATGCTTTGCTTCATCATCAGTATGCTCAATATCGCTGCGACGAATCATTTTTTGCGTTTTCATATCAACCAAGAATGGCAAGTCAGTAAAGATCTTCATAAACTCAGGCTTATAAAGCTTCTCTTCCAAAATAACATTGATAACACTCATTGCCAAGATATTATCAGAACCTGCTTTGATAGGAATCCAAAGGTCAGACGATTTAGCGGTTGCATTAAACTCAGGAGTAATCGTAATGATTTTTGCCCCGTTGTATTTTCCTTCCCATACGAAGTGAGCATCAGGGATACGAGAAACCGATGGATTTCCACCCCACATGACTGCAGTATCGACGGTATACATGAAATCCCACGTACATCCAACGTTACCTTCGCCATACGCAATAGCAGCACCTGAGAACATATCACCAAGATACGATGATGGATAAATACGAATCGCTCCAAGTTGTGTAGAGAAACGTAATGGTGCTCCACGACGACCTTCAGTCAAAAGACCCGTACCAGCATGAACCATAAGCTTATCTGGTCCACGTGCTGGATCAGTCAAACAATCAAAAATCTCTTGACATACACGCTCAGCCGCTTCATCCCAGCTTGCACGTTTCCATTTACCTTCACCACGCTCGCCAACACGAATCATAGGATACAAGATACGGTCTTTTTGATACATCACTTGAGAGTGCTGAACCCCTTTGTTACATCCACGTGGGTTGAAATCAGGGATTTTTGCATTGATAACAGGATAACGAGATGATTGGTTTTCACGCGTGACAACACCGTTGTGTGACCAAACTTCCCATGCACAGTTACCTTGACAGTTTACACAGTGGTATGCAAACCCATGCTCTTCTTTTTTACCGTACGTAAATGCAAACTCGTTGCGGTACATACTCTCGGTATAGTTCGTGTTTGGGTAATTTTCTTTACCATTTTCCACTGACATTACATTTGTTTTTGCAAACAGTGACCCTTGTGAAGCCACCAATGCAGCCGTCATCCCTGATACTTTTAGGAAATCACGACGATTATTATTCATTACTTTTGTCATAGTCCTGCCTTATCGTTTAATCGGAAGATTCATGTCGTTACCCCAAACATCCCAGCTTCCTGTGAATACTTTGACGTTTTTGTAGCCGAGCAACTGAAGTGCCGTAATGTGTTCAGATCCACGTCCAGCACCCACTTGACAATAGGCATAAACGGTTTTATCTTTGGTAACACCATAGTTATCATATACTTTTTGAATTTGATCTGCTGATTTGAATGATTTTTTATTCTCAGCATCAGAAATTTGTGACCATTCAATAAATGTTGCTCCTGGAATATGTCCGCCACGTGCTACGTTATCCATTTTACGCTCACCAATAATCTCAGTGATACTACGGCCATCGATAATAACATATTTGGATTTTTTGCCATTTTTGACAATATCCTCCATGGCATGTTTTAGTTCATTTTTTTCTGCAACTACACTGTATTTGATTTTTTTAGGATCAATTTTATATGTTTTTGCTTTTACTACTTCATCACCTTTAACAACCAAAAGCTTCTCTTCAACTGTTGCCATTTTTGCTTTTAAATCAGTAATAGTTACTTGAGATTGATCAACAGTGGCACTAAGTTTAGTTTTCTCGTCACCAGTTGCTTTTTTCAATGCTTCTTTGGCCTCTTTTTGTACTTTTGTTGCTGCTTTGAGTTCTTTATTAAGAGCATCATACTCTTTTTGAGCAGGATCAACTGCCATCATTGCCGCACGTCCGCCATTTAATACTTTGACATTTTTGTGTCCATAGCTATCGAAAAAAGAGTAGACGCCTGTTGCATTGGGACCTTTGAAGTCATCGTATGCAATAACCATCATATCATTGCTGATACCTTTTTTGCCAATAGTAGCTTCAGCGTCATCAATACAGCGATACAATGGTGCACAGTGCATCTCTCCATCAATGTCAGAGTGATGCAAGTGGTGTGCATACATCTCTACCGAACCTTTTATGTGGCCAAGCTTGTAAATATCTTCGTTATCGCCCGATACAAACATTACCTTTGGATTTCCGATTAGCTTAACCGCTTCTTCGGCCGAAATAAGGATATCCTTATTTGCATAATCTGCAGCCAATACGTTCGCCGCAGATAATGATGCCGCCAAACAGAGTGTACTTAACAATCTATTCATTCGTGCCCCTTCATCTTATAAAAATTTATACTCTAATTCCACTATACCTACAAAGGTATAGCTATTTTTGCGGAATAACCGTCCCCATTATAGGTTTGCAACTCTTAATAACTCTTAAAGTAGTGCTTTTATTTTTTATTTTTAGGTAGAATTGTTACATATTTATCGCCCATCAAACTCTTTGGTATTGGCTTCGTTTTTTTATGTTTTGTTATTTTCTCATTAACTTTTTTGGAGCTTATAAACAAATATTAAAAGGAATCGTTTAATGAGTTTTGGCTAGTATCACAACTATATTTATAACTATTAAGGAGTCCTAGCATGAGCACTACGACTATTAACGCTGCAATTGAACACTCAAATATTTCAGAACTAGTAGACTTTCTCGAGGATAAAACACTTCCTATTGAAGAAATACGTAAAATTTACGATGCTTTTAGCGACAACAAGCAACTCGTTGGACAAGTTGCCATGAATCTTTCATTACGTACAAGCGTCTACGAAAGAGATCAAGAGTATAGTCCTATTATGGTTGATCTACTCATTGATATTTCCAAAAATCCTATCGATATGGGGGCTCGTTGGGCAGTTGCTAAAAACCCCCATACTCCCGTAGAGGTTCTTCGCTCATTGGCTAACGATGAAATCAATCTAGTGCGTGCCCTTGTTGCCACCAACCCCTCCACCCCTACAGATGTATTGGAAAAATTCTTTAATGATGAGAAGATCGTTCGTGACGGTCTTTCTGGAAACCCTAATACCTCACCAAAACTTCTAAAAATCCTTGCCAATGATAACGATAAAATGGTACGTATGCGTTTAGCTGAAAATCGTGGTGCAACGACAGACATTGTTTCCATTTTACTGGACGATACTGATGTCGATGTGAGTAAAGCTGCTCGTGCAAATTTGGATGCTCGTTTATGAAAAAGCATAAAAACGCTGAAGCCAGCAGTAAATTTTTAACCCTAGAGAACCATTTTCTCAACACTTTTTTTTCTGGGCTTTATATTAGTGCAGCAGATTTTATCACTATCGCCAAAACAAACGGCCTGGAGCTGCATATGCACTCCCGTGAGATGCTTATCAAAGATCTTTTCAATGAGACTGACAAAATTGGGACCATCGAAAACGTCTTCGCATCACTTATCACGCTCATCGATGAACGTATCACTGCCTATCACCGTCTAAGTCTCGAATACCCAGCCGCACGAGTTCCCTTGTCTCGTTTGGCTCAAAAAGCAACCGGCACCAAGTCTCTCTTGGCTCGTGAAATGAGAGGTAATCCCTATGAACACTAAAGAATTCAACCACGCACTTGAAACACTCAAATATCCCAACTTGGATCGTACCTTGGGTGAGCTCAAACTCATCTCTAGCGCCAAAGTCTCTAGCGGCAGTGCGAGTGTTGAGCTCTCAACACTCAGTGATGAATCGTATCTAACCGTCAAAACCGCGATCATGGATGCTTTTGGTTCAACGTTTACCCGTCTTGATATTACCAAAAAAGCACACGTCCAAAAAGATACTAATTACGGAAATACAGCGACTCCGAACAATCGTGCTCCGTACGCTAAAAATGTCATTGCAGTCACAAGTGGCAAGGGGGGCGTTGGTAAAAGTACCGTGAGCGTCAATCTCGCTATTGCTTTGGCCCAAATGGGCTATGCTGTCGGATTGCTCGATGCCGATGTTTATGGTCCCAATATTCCACGTCTCACCAATACCGATTTGGAAAAAATAACTTGGAATGATGACAACAAAATCGTCCCAAGTGAAAACTATGGACTCAAAATCATGAGTGTAGCACTCACCACGCCAACATCTGACACACCACTGGTGTGGCGTTCATCGGTTGCCGTATCGGCACTCATCCAGTTCTTAGAAGATGTAGCTTGGGGTGAACTTGATTTTATGGTGATCGATATGCCTCCCGGTACGGGTGACATTCAGCTCACTATGGCACAAGAGCTTCCAATTACAGCAGGAGTATTGGTGACAACACCTCAACTCGTTGCTAGCGATGACGTGAGTCGTGCTATTCGTATGTTCCAAGACATTCATGTCCCAATGGCCGGACTAGTGGAGAATATGAGTTATTTTGTAGCCCCCGATACCGGCAATCGTTATGATATCTTTGGAAGTGGTGGCGGTCAACGTTTGAGTGAACGTTATAATATTCCACTGTTGGGTCAAATACCTTTGGACATGGAAATACGTGAAGGGTCAGACAATGGTGAACCGCCGGTTGTTTTAGGAAGTGAACTTCAGAAGAGCTATTATCAAGATATTGTCAAAAAGATGATGGAAGTGATAGAGTTTAACATTTAGAGAAATGTGGTTCCCGTGTTAAACACGGGATGACGAAGGGAGAGTTGTTCATGGTTCGACAAAACAAGGGTACCGCTTTCAAAGCGATGTTTCCTCGAGCTCACCACGAACGGAAACTACTTATTTGAAAATCTTTTCTAAATCTTTCGTAATCGCACCAGGAACGGTCGCAATCGTCATAAACTCTGTCATTGTAAACAATGGGTAGCTAATAGCGATAAAATATTTAGCGCTGTGTGCTTTTGCTTTTCCCCCTTCGATCAATACAGCCCATGGCAAAATTTGACCGTTGTGAAGTCCGATTTTTTTGACAAAACCGTTAGTACGCTTGTCCATATCAACATAAGCTACATAACGATCAGCACTGAGTTGAACTACAGCTGTTACCCCTTTTGATGCTTTAGCTTTTGCGACCAAATCCGCCGTAGTGCCGACACCTACAACATCCATATCCTCATAATAGGGCATACCCATCATGAAGTGATATCCAGCCAAATCATTCTCTTCAAACTTATCTTCAGAGTCTTTGAGTGGTCCAAAAGCTTTTTCCAATGATGCCAACGTTGCTGTTGAGACATCACTACTGTACTCTTTTTGCATAAATGCTTTTCCAAAATAGATTGGATTTGCAATACTAAGCTGTGTATCGTTGACCAAAATACGCCCTACTGAGGCAAAACCGCGGTTTTCTTTGTCAGCCATAGCTTTGAGCGCTGCATTGGTGTACAACAGTGTTGTACCAGCGTCTGATTTATAGGTACCAACTACTTCAAACCCAGCTCCTGCCAGTTTTGTTTTAGCTGAATCAACATCAGTAGCTGCTCCGATCTTATAAGCGGTCAATAGATCTGCCAATGCGCTTGACGCCATCAATGATAGTGATAACAATCCAACAGTTAATAGTTTTTTCATAGCTCTTTTGCTCCCAATTCTTTCATGATTTTGATGATTTCAGCATCCAATTTTGTAATTGAATCTTTCATTTTTTGATCTTTCAATCCCATAACTGCTGTCCATGTTTCCAATTTTGGCATACCGATCATGAGTTTATTGGAATCCTTGTCGATGTACATGTACATAGAACACGGTGCAAATGCACCTGCATCAGGACGACCTTGGTTGAAAATTCCTTCCGAAAATCGGAAATGACACAGCGAGTAAACCCAATACGCATCAAAACGATCAAATTTCACACCTGCATCGGTCATTGACCCTTTCATATCTTTGTAGCCTGCAATGATGTATTTGTTTGCTTCAAATGCTGCTTCAAATTTACCTTGGAAATCGCTGATAAACGTATCCATCCCAGCCGCTCTATCAAAAGGGACTTCAAATGTCATCATAGGCTTTTTAGGAAGTTTTTTGTAATCGACGTATTGTACTTTTTTACCAATCTGCGCCTCAGTCATCCGGTCTAGCTCAACAAACGATGCGGTAAACTCTTTGCGTACCGCTTTGTCTTTGATCCCTACGATGTCCAACATTGTTGCTGGCATGACATGCCCTACATAGGTATGGTTGTCTGCTTTGGTTTTGTACACATGGAGATTAAACGGTGAAAAACCACCCAAAGATGGCTCTTTTACCAATAATGGTCCTACCACTTTGTCATTCGTAATCGAGAAAAATCCGAGATTGTCCAATGTTTCTTTAAAGGTTGGGTCAAAATCAGGATGTGGTCCTGT
>CAMBHX010000062.1 GCA_945867285.1 Sulfuricurvum sp. IAE1 | reverse complement strand
TTTTGGATTTTGGATGTGGTACAGGGTTGCTAAGTTTTCAAGCAGCTCCATTGGTGAACAGTGTTACTGGAGTAGATTTGTCGCCCAATATGGTAGCACAATTACTGCAAAAAAATACTCCAGAGCTTCAGATTGATGCTGTGTGTCAGGATATCGTAAATACTCCTTTAGAACAAAAATTTCATGGAATCATTAGTTCTATGGCACTGCACCACGTGGAGGAATTGCCGGCACTCTTTTCAACATTTTATACACATCTTCATCGAGATGGTTTTATTGCATTGGCGGATTTAGAAACCGAAGATGGAACATTTCATTCCAATGGTAACGAAGGGATTTACCATTTGGGATTTGACCGTGATGGATTGCGCGTGCTTATTGAAACGGCAGGATTTAAAAACGTCCGTTTTCATGAAGCGTGCACTATTACTAAAGAAGCAAAAAGCTACCCCGTTTTTTTGGTGATTGCTACCAAATAAGATTATGGCTATAATTATGTAAATAGCTTTCTAAGTTTCTCGAAAAGTTATCTTTTTGTAGCTTTAGGGGATTGCAAAGGACTTTAGTCCTTGCCACTAAAACGGGCGAGTTCGTTTTAGTGCGTAATATCAGTAACAAATTTCTATTATTAGGACAGTCTCACCATGAAAAAACAAACAACTATTGCTAAAAGTGTCGAGCTGACGGGTATAGGCTTACACAAGGGTGTTCCTGTTCATTTACGTCTTGAAGCACTTCCCGTTAATAGTGGAATTGTTTTTTTTCGCAGTGATGCTGGTGTTTCAATTGCACTAACACCCGCAAGCGTTGTGGACACCAAGATGGCAACCGTAATTGGTAAAGATGGTGTTCATATTTCAACGATTGAACATATGTTGTCTGCTATTTATGCGTATGGGATTGACAATATCCGTGTAGTTGTAGATGCTGATGAGGTACCTGTTATGGATGGCTCATCGATGAGTTTTTGTATGTTATTGGATGAAGCAGGTTTAGTAGAATTAGATGCTCCTAAAAAAGTAATGCGGATAAAAAAAGAGGTAGAAGTGCGCGAGGGTGACAAATATGTCAAACTTATCCCTTCAAATGATTTGACCTATGATTTTACGATTAAATTTTCTCATCCGGCTATAGATAAACAAAATTATGTTTTTAAATTTACTAAAGAAAATTATAAAAAAGAGGTGGCACGAGCACGAACGTTTGGTTTTGTCCATGAAGTGCAGTACCTCAGATCAAAAGGATTAGCACTGGGTGGAAGCCTAGAAAATGCGGTCGTTTTAGATGATAAAAAAATTCTAAATCCAGAAGGATTACGTTTCGGGGATGAGTTCGTCCGTCATAAAATTCTTGATGCTATTGGGGATATGTCGCTTATAGGGATGAATTTTATTGGCAACTATGAAGCGTTTGCAGGAAGTCATGATCTTAATCATAAGCTCACGCTCGAACTTCTCAAAGATCCTGCTAATTATGAGATTTTAGAGCTCTCAACTGAAGAATCAAAAGAGCTGGCAAAAGCGTATGCATGATGCGATAGTGATCGCTTTGGGAACCCCTGTTTGTGTAGGTGTGTACAATGAACAAGGTGAGTTGGTTGAAGAGATAGTATCCGATGGTGTTGGCTCGGATGTTTTACCGCTTATCTTTGAAGGTTTGTTGAAGAAATACACTTTTAGACGTTTTGTCTACGCTAATGGTCCAGGAAGTTTTATGGGGATAAAAGTCACTTATCTTTTTTTGAAAACACTTGGAATTGTTAAAAATATTCCACTTTTTGCTATTGATGGGTTCTTTTTTAACAATAACAGCCCCATCAAAGCAGTTGGAAAGCTCTATTTTGTTAAAAATAGCGAAGTGATTTCGCTGTTGCCCCTAGAGGCACCTAGTGTCAATGGATTTATTCTTCCTAAAACAATAGATGCGAAAAATTTTCAGTGTGACAACGCCCCGCATTATGGAATTGATGCGGTTTAAGGAAAAGATGTGTTAGTAAGTGTACCAGCTACGAGTGCCAATTTGGGGCCTGGATTTGATTGTCTTGGGCTTGCGGTTGATTTGCGTAACCGTGTCGAGTTTGTCCCATCACGGTTTTTTGCAGTGTCGATTAAGGGTGAGGGTGAAAATAATCCAAGACTCAAAGGAAATAACCTTTTTGTGAGTATTTTCAACGAGCATTATCGCCGTTTAACCCAAAAACGCCAAAATTTTAAATTTACGTTTTATAATCAAATCCCGATGTCTCGAGGACTTGGAAGTTCATCAGCGGTGATTGTAAGTGCGATTAGCTGTGCACACGAAGCTGCAGGAGTAAAAGTCTCCAAGCGTCGTATTTTGAACTATGCTTTAACATATGAGAGTCATCCTGATAATATTACTCCTGCGGTTATGGGGGGATTTAATGCAGCAATGGTGGAAAAACAAAAAGTATTTTCACAGCAAAAACATATGCCGGATTATCTAAAAGCAGTGGTAGTTATCCCTAATAAGCCTATATCTACAGCAAAGTCACGTACCACGCTGCCCAAATCGTATAGCAAAGAAAATGCTGTTTTTAACCTTTCACATACGGCAGTAACTGTTGGAGCGTTTTATAATGAAGACTGGGAGATGCTGCGTCTTGCTACACAAGATCGTTTTCATCAACGTTTGCGGATGAAAATGTTGCCTGAATTGTTTGATGTCCAGCGTATAGCCTACGAAAATGGAGCATTGATGAGTACTTTATCGGGAAGCGGTTCTACTTTTTTTAACATGGTCTACGATCAAGATGCATCCATGATGGCAGAGAAATTTAGAGAGGGCTATCCTGATTTTGATGTCAAGATATTAAACTTCGACAATGACGGTCTTGTCGTTGAACGTTAGGTAAAGAAACAAGTGGGTATAATGGCGCCAAAATGTAGTCACCCTGTTCGAATGTGTGTCGTGTGTCGTGAGCGTTTTGAGCAATCAACGTTGATACGCCTTCAATGTCGCGAGGGAACGCTTGAGCTTTTTGGTGGCAGTGGGCGAAGTTTTTATGTGTGTCGTGATTGTACGGAACACAAAAAAACTTCGGGACAACTCGCCCGTCACTGTAAAAGTAATGCGCCTATGGAACTACTCAAACGTCTAAAGGAGATCATCGTTGATGTCGGATAAAGTAAAAGTTAGTGAAATTGCCAAAGAGCTTGGTATTAATGCTAAGGAAGTAATCGATAAAGCAGCCGCAATGGGCCTTGCAATTAAAGCAGTTTCTAGTTCTGTCTCGATGGATGAAGCTGAAAAAATTATGAATTTTGTTATGAGTGGTGGACCTGTCAGCGAACCTGTAGCTCCAAAACCAGTTGTTAAAAAAGTTGATAAAGAGACAAAAACCCACGATGACAATGCTCCAAAAGTGGTTGAAGCCTCTGTTATTCTTGCCGCATCTAAGGCTCCCGAACCTCCTATCGTTACTGCGGCTGTTATTAAAAACGCTGAAAGTAATGTTACTCCTGCTGTTGTTGTAAATGCAATCCCTGAAGAGACACCTAAGCGATCAGGGCTTAAAATTGTAAAAAAAGCACGTCCTGTGGAAGAGATAGTTCCCGTAGTAATGCACAAAGAAACTCCTTCTCATGTTTCAACTTATGGCAAGCTAAGTGCTGATGTTCAACGTGAATTGGAAGCCAAAAAAGCCAAGAAAACCCATACAAGCTCACCGACACAAAGAAAAGATCAAGGGACCAGGCTTGATATTTTTGCTGGAGATATTTCGGATGTTTCTATGGACTATGATGACGAGCAAGTTGTTTTGTTGGATTTCAGTGAAATAAATACGGTTATTCCTGAAGAAGAGGTGCAAAAACCAAAAGCACCTAAGCCAATTGGACGCAATAGCGGTAAAAAACAAGGGTCAAACCGTGGTAAACCACGTCAAGTCTCTAGGGAGTCTCGTAAAAAATATACCAAAGACGCTAGAGAAGATGAAGTCATTACGCATGTTGAAATTGCAGAGGACGTTCGTGTTTACGAGTTTGCTGAAAAAGTAGGACAAACGATTTCTGCCGTTATTAAAGTTCTTTTTGATCTTGGTATGATGGTGACTAAAAATGACTTTTTGGGCAAAGATGAGATCGAGATTCTTGCAGCTGAGTTTGGAGTAGAAGTTACAACCATAGATCCTAAAGATGCGTTTAGTCTTGAAGCTGCCTATGATGATGAGCATGAGGATAGTGAAGGGAATGTTGAGCGTCCTCCAGTTATTACAATCATGGGTCACGTTGACCATGGTAAGACATCATTGCTGGATGCTATTCGTAGCGCTAAAGTAGCACACGGTGAAGCAGGGGGGATTACACAACATATCGGTGCATATTCGGTAGAGCAAAAAGGCAAACTTGTAACGTTCTTGGATACTCCAGGGCATGAAGCATTTAGTGCGATGCGTTCACGTGGAGCACAACTGACTGATATTATTATTATCGTAGTTGCAGCTGATGATGGGGTTAAGCCTCAGACTCGTGAGTCAGTGCAGCATGCTAAAGATGCCAAAGTTCCTGTTATTGTAGCTGTGAACAAAATGGATAAGCCAGGTGCTAATCCGGATATGGTTAAAGCACAAATGGCAGAGCTTGGTCTCAATCCTGTAGAATGGGGTGGAGATGTTGAGTTCGTCGGAGTTTCGGCTAAGGCTATGACCGGTATTGATGAGCTTCTAGAAGCTATTTTGGTACAAGCAGAAGTGCTTGAACTTACCGCTAACCCCGATGTTATGGCAAAAGCGGTTGTTGTTGAAAGTACCCTTGAAAAAGGGCGTGGACCAGTTGCCACGGTTATTGTTCAAAACGGAACCCTTCGGATCGGTGATAACATTGTGTGCGGTGGTTCATATGGACGTGTTCGTGCGCTTATTAGTGACCGAAAGGCAATGCTAAAAGAGATAGGACCAAGTCAAACTGCTGTTGTTGTAGGACTTAGCGATGTCCCGCCGTCAGGTGAAGTGATGATGGTCATGGAAAGTGATAGAGAAGCGCGTGAAGTGGCACAAAAACGTGCTGAGTACGATCGTCACAGGGAATTATCATTGAGTACTAAGGCATCATTTGATGATTTAACATCATTGATTGCAGAAGGTCGGATTAAAGCACTCAAAGTGGTTCTTAAAACAGATGTTCATGGATCTCTTGAAGCAATTAAATCAGCTCTTGCTGATTTACGTAATGAAGAGGTAAAGGTTGAAGTTATCTCAAGTGGTGTTGGTGGTATTACTGAAAATGATGTCAGTTTGGTCAATAACAGTGAAAACTGTGTTTTACTAGGCTTTAATGTCCGTCCTACGGGTAACGTTAATGCTGTAGCAAAACAAATGGGTATTGAGATTAAGACATATTCCATTATTTACCAGCTAATCGATGATGTCAAGTTGTTGCTTGGCGGTATGATGGCGCCACAGTTCCGTGAAGAAAATACTGGTCAAGCTGAAGTTCGTGATACGTTCCCAATGCCAAAAAGTGCTGGAACCATCGCAGGATGTGTAGTTGTTGATGGGAAGCTTGTTCGTGGTGGAATGGTTCGTGTTATTCGTGATGGTGTTGTTATTCATGAGGGTGATTTGACTTCATTGCGCCGTTTCAAAGACGATGTCAAAGAGGTTACTAAAGGGTTCGATTGTGGTGTTGTCCTCAATGGTTATACAGATGTCAAAGTGGGTGACGTAATCGAAACCTTCAAGAAAATCGAGAAAAAAGTAACTCTGTGACACCTGCTCAAATAAAAATCAAACGAACCGAATCAATGCTCAAAGAGCTCATTCCAGAAGCTATTTCTGGATTGGCAGATGCACGAATACGTGAAATTGATGTTATTGATGTAAAATGTTCCAAGGGAAAAAGTGATGCCAAGGTTTATTTGGATCCACACGATTATACACCAATGGAAAAATCAGCTTTTATGAAACTACTGGAAAAAGTACGTCCGATTATAGAGGAACACTGTATGAAAGATCAAGGGTGGTTTCGTAGTCCACATTTGACGTTTGTCTTTGACGATACGTTAGAACGCAGTAAAAACATTGAAGCCCTATTTGCCAAAATCGCCAAGGAGAAAAAAGATGAGTCTTGAAAAAGATATTAAAACCATGGTCGAATCAGTTGGAGTCTCATTATATGATATTCAAACTATCAATGAAAATGAGAATACTATTTATCGTGTGAGTATTACAGCACATGGTGGTGTCACTCTGGATCAGTGTGCGCAAATCACCCATCTTATTAATCCTCTGCTAGATGTAACGCCTCCTATGAGTGGTGTATATAGACTCGAAGTGAGTTCTCCAGGTATTGAACGTCGTTTAAAAACACTAGAGCATTTTGTTCAGTCTGTGGGCGAAAAAGCGATATTTTCAACTATTGCCAAAGAAAAATATGAGGGTGAAATCCTCAGTGTCAACGGTGATGAAATCACAGTGATGGACAAAGAGTTGGGTGAGCAAAAAGTCTCTTTTAAAACCATTAGCAAGGCTAAGACCTACTTCGAGTGGTGATGAAATCTCCTGACTTTTATATGCAGCACGCGTTTGATGCAGCGTGGCAGTTTCAACTTTTAACGTTTCCTAATCCTGCAGTAGGTGCTGTATGTATCGGATCTTCAGGTGAAATCCTCTCTATAGGTGCTCATAAATATGCAGGCGGTCCCCATGCTGAAGTTTATGCTTTGCGCGATGCATATACGTTTCTCTCTAATGACATCACTATCGCATCGGTCGAGGATTCACACACAATACATGACTATCTTTTAAAAAATCATAATGGACTTTTTAGCACTACATCAATGGCGGTGACATTAGAACCCTGTTCGCACAGTGGAAAAACTCCTTCGTGTGCCAATCTTATAGCATCACTTGAGGTAAAAAAGCTTTTTATCGCATGCGCAGATATCAACCCCATCGCTTCTAATGGTCGACATCAGTTGGAGTCAATGGGTGTAGAATGTGTATTTGGAGTACTTGAAGAAAAAGGGCAACAGCTTTTGGAGCCATTTTTGAAATGGCAAGAGCAACCTTTTGTTTTTTTTAAGTGGGCACAACGACTTGATGGAACAATCGACAATGGTATTATCAGCTCAGAAGTCGCAAGGTGTCATGTCCATGCATTACGAGATAAATGTGATTTGTTGGTCATAGGCGGAGATACGGTACGCACGGATCGTCCAGTTCTGGATTCTAGGATGGTGAATGGTAAAGCTCCTGATGTGCTTATTTACTCCCATGGTGATAATTTTGATCGAACAATTGACTTGTTTGGTGTCCCAAACCGCACTGTATTTATTGAGAGTTCTCTAGAGCGTATTCATAATTACTCTCTTGTTATGATTGAGGGCGGTGCATCTATGATGAATGCAGTACGAGAGGTGTGTGATTGGTATGTATGTTACATTGCACCTAAAATCGGTAACGGAAGCGTATCAATAGGTGCAGTACAAGAGGATTTTGAGGTAATGCACGCTAAAATCGATGATAATATTCTCCTGTGGATGAGAAAAAAAGGGTAAATGTGACCAAGCAAGAAAAAATAGTCTCTATGTTCGATGAAATTGCTCCAACATACGATAAAGCCAATCGAGTGCTATCGATGGGTGTTGATATCGTATGGCGTAAAAAAGGGTGTAATCAAGCATTTGGCTATTGCACTAAAGAGCCTTTGCAGATTGTAGATGTTGCATGTGGAACGGGTGACATGATGGGATATTGGCACAGTGTTGCACAGGAAAATAATGTAGCGATTGATGAGATTATTGGTGTTGATCCCAGTGAAGGGATGGTGGGTGTTGGTCGTGAAAAATTCCCTGGATTAAAGTTTTTTATTGCTCCTGCGACTCTATTGCCTCGTCAAAATAGCAGTGCTGATATTATCAGTATCTCATACGGAATTCGCAATGTTATGGAGCGTAAAGAGGCGCTTTTGGAGTTTAATCGTGTGTTAAAGCCCGGTGGTCTGGTCGTGATTTTAGAATTTATGAAAAATGAAAATCCCTCACTATTAGGTAAAATTCGAGATTGGTATATGAGTACAGTTTTGCCACAATTGGGAGGATTTATTTCTAAAAACTATGAAGCCTATAAGTATCTACCAGATTCTATTGAAGGGTTTTTAACGGTCGCCAAAATGGAACAAGAATTGGCAGAGGCTGGATTTGAGATGTTATATACCAAGAGTTTTTCGATGGATATTTCGACATTAATGATAGCACGAAAAAAATAGCCCATGGCTACGACTCTAAGTGTTTCTAATCTTAACGAGCAAATAAAAGCATTTTTAGAAACAACTTTTGAGTTTGTGAGCGTCGAGGGAGAGTTGTCACGTGTGACTAAGCACGGTAGTGGACATATCTATTTTACCCTTAAAGACTCCTCTTCCAGTATCAAATGTGTGATGTTTCGAGGTAATGCGGTACGATTAAAATTTGACCTTGAAGAGGGTGCTCATGTGATACTGCATGGGGCGCTGTCACTGTATGTCCCACGAGGTGAATACCAGATAAATTGTGTAAGTGCTGAACCTTTTGGTGCTGGAGCATTGGCAATTGCATTTGAACAGCTCAAAAAAAAGTTGGAAGCCAAAGGGTACTTTGACCCGACGCGTAAAAAAACATTCCCTAGATTCCCCAAAAAAATTATATTAGTTACTTCTGCTACGGGTGCTGCATTGCAAGATATGCAGCGAGTGTCTCAACAGCGATGGCCATTAGTGGAGCTTATTATTATTGATGTTTTAGTGCAAGGTAGCAGTGCGGCTAGAATGATTGCTGATGCATTGAAATATGCTGATACACTAGGTGCTGATGCGGTGGTCGTTGGACGTGGAGGTGGCAGCGTTGAAGATTTGTGGGCGTTTAATGAAGAAGTGGTATGTGATGCTCTGTATACTATGATGACTTCCGTAGTGAGTGCAGTTGGACATGAAATTGACTGGGTGATCAGTGACTATGTGGCGGATTTACGTGCTCCTACTCCTAGCGCTGCTATGCAGATGATTTTACCCGATCAAAATGAGTTAATACAGACAATAGATGAGATAAGAAGTGCTGCATATATCAGTATGATGCAAAACATTCACCGAAAACGTGAGCAGTTGCTATCGCTTCAAGAGGCGTTTAAGCGACATAACGTGGAGCAAAAGCTTAATGTTCAGAAAGAACAGCTAAGTGAGTTAAAAGAAAAACTTCATCGACAGATCAAGATAATATTAGACAAAAAGGCAGAAGAGATTTTCCCTCTAAAAGAACGTTTTGATTATGCTATTAATACGTTTTTGAT
>CAMBHX010000061.1 GCA_945867285.1 Sulfuricurvum sp. IAE1 | reverse complement strand
TTACTTGTCATCTCTTCCATCGCTGCTGCTGTCTCTTCCAAACTTGCCGCTTGTTGATTACTTGCCGTTGATAGCGCTTCGACTGATTGTTTTAGGTCTTGAGCGTCGCTATTGAGATCCATCCCGTTTTGGAGTGTGTTTGAGAGCATGAGTGATGTACTGTTACCTAGATGATTGACGGCATTGATCAACATTTCCATCTCATCTTTAAATGCCCCTTTATGGACAGTATCGGTAAAATCGCCCTCTTTGTACACATTGAGCGTATGGCTGATTTGATGTATGATAGCCGATAGTTCTTCTGTAAAAGTATTGAAATAATTAATCGTTAGAGAGTCGTTGAGATCGCTTGCTTTTAGTTTTGTAGGTCTAAAAACTCCTGCTTTCATTTGATCCATAGAGAGGATAAACATACCCATAGCTAACATTTCACGTTCTTTTAATTGGACTAACTCTTGACGTTTGTGCTGTATCATCGTGTTGATTTTTTCTAATTTTTTATCTTTGAATTTTACGTCTGAATGAGGAAAAGAGTTTCTTTTTCCAATTGAGTAGTCGAGAATCTCTTCAATTATTTTTTCCAATTGTCGTGCATCTTTTGAGTTTATACCTAGCATAGTCATCCTTTAAAGTAATGTTTTGTATAGCGCTATTGATGATGATATTTCATCCTCAGTTGGTTTTTTACGACAAGATATATAGCAACGTTTCCCATCACGTAAAACAGGATAAACAGTTGCATAGACCCAGTAATACTCGGAGCTGTTTTTAACGGCATTTTTGACAAAACCGGTCCATGTACTACCACTTTTTACGGTATCCCATAAATCTTTGAATGCTGCTTTTGGCATATCGGAATGACGGACAATATTGTGGGGTTTACCGATTAATTCATCGATAGTGTATCCTGCTGCATTACAAAAATCATTATTGGCAAAGAGGATATTTCCTTTGTCATCCGTTTCACTCACGAGAAATGCTTCTTGCGATAGAACTCTTTCGTTTCCACTCAACGTATAAATACTCATTGTTTTCCTTGAATAAAAATTGATCATCTAGTCGAGAGTATAGAGTATGAATGTTGCAAGTGTGTTGCATTTTGGGATTTAGAGAGTTGGGGAAGTTATGACAACTTTATTTCGTCCGGTATCTTTTGCTGTATAGAGTGCTTCATCGGCTACTGTTATCATTGATTCTAGGGATCCTGACTTGCCATAATAGACACCGATTGAGACAGTAAATGTAAGGGTGTCGGTCGGAAGCTTGAAACGAAACTGCTCAAACTGATGACGAATTTTTTCGGTTACATGTTCCACTTGTTCAAGTGTGAGATTTTCCATCATCATACAAAATTCCTCACCGCCGTATCGTGCCAAGAGGTCAGATTTTCGCAAACATCCTTCGAGCATATTGGCTGTTGCTTGTATCGCTAGGTCACCGACATCATGACCATAAGTATCATTAATACGTTTAAAATGGTCGATGTCGATGATAGCTACTGCGACTGGAAACTCATTACGTATCATTTTTTTAACTATCAAGTGCCCGTGTTCTATAAAATAACGACGATTGTACAAGCCGCTTAAAAAATCTCTGCTTGCCAACTCTTTTTTCTCATGAAACATCTCTAAAAGTTCCAGATTTGAATTGACCC
This sequence comes from Sulfuricurvum sp. IAE1, assembly GCA_945867285.1. GTDB lineage: Bacteria > Campylobacterota > Campylobacteria > Campylobacterales > Sulfurimonadaceae > Sulfuricurvum. Next base: position 7,668 of record CAMBHX010000061.1, on the reverse strand, counting down.
GTACGGTAAGCTCTTCGATTGTAAAAGGTTTATGCAAGAAATCGTTGGCGCCATATTTTAAAAACTGTGTTGAGAGTCCAATTTCTTCCGTAGCACTGATGGCGATAACTCCCAGAGAGTCTTTTCGATAGTTTTGTCTGAGATAAAACGTAAACTCTAGTCCATTCATATCGGGCATCTCATAGTCCGTTAAAACCATAGATATAGTGTTCTCATGGCATTTCAAAATCTCTATGGCTTCGAGTGCGCTGGATGCTTCTAGTACATTGAGATGCAGTTTTTTGAGTTGTTTTGCAATAAAAGAGCGTGAGCTTTTAAAATCATCAACAACCAATACGGTTGTGTTGTAGTTGTTCAAAACACGTTTGGTTAATGAGGCAACATAGGAGATGTTGTTGGGATCGCTTTTTGCTACAAAACCAACAATGTTTTTTTCGAGGACAATTTTTCGGATGGATTCATCGATATTTGCTGTGAGAATAATAGCGGGAATGTTTTTAAGTAAGACTACATCTATTGCCTCTCCCTGATTTGAGTCTGGAAGATTGATATCGACAATAGCGGCGTGATAGGTGTTTGTCTTCAGCAATGCATTGGCTTCAAAAAGCGATTTTGCTTTGTGTACAGTTAGCTGTGCTATCTCTTTGGTGAGCGCTTTTTCAACAACATTGAGAACAAAACTACTGTCATCAATTATTAATACGTGATGCATTGGAATCCCTTGTGACAACTATGCTTCTTTGATCAAATTATCCATATGAGCAAAAAGTTCGGCACTTGCAGCTTCCATTTTTGTGAAATTAACAATAATTTGGCTGGCATGGGCAATACATGCATCGGGATTTTTGTCTTTTAATAGAGATAGGTTTCTATTCGCTTCGTTATGAACAATTTCATGAGGAGCTTTGAGTGCTTGGTAGCTAGAGGTATGGCCAAAACGTCGTTTTCCTTCATCATTGTACCATTTGCCAACACTGCATTGATGGGTATCCATGACCTCTAGACGCTGTTCACAGTTCATAAGACTATTATAGGCACGTGATTTATACAAAATATGATCGATTTTTGCCAAAACGATAAATACACTGTTTTCCATCATGTATGACGAGGTTACGATATTCGAAGAACTTTCGTTTAGACGTACAAGGGTGCCTTCAAATGCATTGATTTTACTGCTAGCTTTACCGACGACTTTGTTCATTTCATCAGCACTTTTTTCAATTTCATCCATGTCTTGTTTGAGTGAATTAATAGATACTGAAATCTCACCGGTAGCTTTATGGGTGCGTTCTGCTAGTTTACGAACTTCATCTGCAACTACCGCAAATCCTCGTCCATGCTCTCCAGCACGCGCAGCTTCGATAGCAGCATTAAGGGCAAGAAGGTTGGTTTGTTCTGCGATATCGGTAATGAGTTGAATAACAGAGTTGATCTCTTGTGTTCGTGAGGACATACTGCTGATTGCCTCGTTGTTATCATCTACTTTTTCGGTCAAAGATGCAAGCTCATCAATGATGACTTCGATGGTATGGCGACTATCATCGGCTAGTGTTGCTGCATTTTTGGTTGCGCTGGTCACTTGTTTGAGGTTGTTGATATTGGTGTCTAGATCGGCTTGAATGACACTGAGACTTTCCGTTACTTCTACTGACATTTTGCTCAGCTGGGAGTTGAGTGCGTCACGTTGTTTTTTGTGTTCTTGGTCTTGCATGATATCGACACTGTTTTTAACCATCACAATAGCATCGATAAATTCTCCGTGCATACCCTGACTGCTAAGAGGTTTTGAAAAATCACCTTTTGTAGCATTTTCGATGGATGTATTGATCTCATGAATAAATGTCTCTACTTGGAGGATGAGTTTATCCAACGAAGAACCCATAACACCAAGTTCGGTATCAGGTGCCATTTCTAAATGGGTATCGGAGAAATCTCCATTGGAAACTTTTTTGATAATGGTGGTGAAAGAGGCTAGGGCACTTGTAATAGAGCGTTGTACAAGATTTGCAAAAATAAAAATGACAATCCCTACAAATAAACCAGTAAAAAACACGGTAATTTTATAAAATGAAATCTCATTGTGCATACTAATAGAAGCATTTTTTAGTTCTTCTCGTTTCATCTTGATAACTTTGTCAAAATGTTCGCGTGATGCATCAGCATACGGTGTCAACTCTTTTTTATAGGCCGAATAAATAGATGCGCTGTTGGCTTCAATATTTTTATTGTCGAGTTTTTTCATCATATCAAAGGAGTTATCCAAAAATGACAAAGTACTCTCTTGGGCATCTGCGATCAATGGAGCGGAGTCTTCATCGGAAATTTCTTTTAAGTTAGAAAAGTTTGTTTTGATGACTTGTATACGTTCTTGGAGTTTTTGAATATTTTTGGAATAATCGTTTCCGAGGATAATATCACGACTGGTTCTACTGACGTAATTGATGTCTTTTTCGATTTCCAAGCTGTACATAGCACCAGCGATGGAGTTTTCTTGAAGTTTTGTATACTGTGTTTCGATGCTCTCCAGAGCAAAATAAACAAATAAGGCACTGATAATGACAGAGACTGTCACAGAGCCAATCAGATAACTCATCCGCTGACGGATAGAGAGTTGGTTTAAAAACGTAGAATTCATGCAGCACTCCTGAAACAAAATTAACTAATTTTAGCTTTTTATTTATTATAGATGTATTTTGACACTTTAGTGTTGCAAGTTTGTTGCAGAATTTTTTAGAAGAACCTATTTTTAAGGTTCTAAGCTGTTGCGTTTGATTGGTTGAAAGAGGTTTTTTCCATTACGCTCATTAATGCTGGCATCAGCAACAAATCCGCCAAAAGGGCAAGAATCATAGTGGATATGGTCATAATAGCAAAATGGACATTAGGGATAAAATCACTAAAAATAAAAATTGCAAATGCACAAGAGAGGATAACCGTTGTAAAGACCATTGCACTGCCAGAATGTTCTAAAATATAATCAAAGGTGTGAACCGCACTGAGTTTAAGTTTGCGTGCTTCTGAATATTTGTTAAAAAAATAGACGGTATCATCCACCGCCAATCCCAATACGATAACAGCAGCAACTGCGATCCCAATATCAATAGGAATATTCATCCATCCTAAAAAACCTAGTGAAACAAAAAGCGGTAATAGGTTTGGGATCAAAAATGCAACGAGAAGTTTTAGATTTCGGATAATAAAAAACATCATAATGGCAATAACAAGTAATGTCTGAGCAAGAGAGCTAAACAGGGTATTGGCTACCATGGACTGCATTTTTGCAAACATTGAGACCTGACCTTGTACTTTTGCATGTAGCCCATGATTTTTCCACCAATCTTCACTCCATTGGATGATTTCCAATGAACGAGATGAGTTAACAATATCTGCTTGGACGGTGAAACGTAGCTGACGTTGGTTGATGTCCATTTTATCGTTTATTTCCATCCCCTGAGGAAGTGAGAGGGAATATATGAGGAGATATTGTGCATTCATCTCTTTGGTATTTCCGACCGTTTCATCGGGAGTATGGGTAGGGTTCATAATCGTCTGAAAACGTTCAATGACATCTAAAAGAGAGTTAGTGTAGCGAATTTCTGGAAATTGTGCTTTGAACTCACGGTCAAACTGTTGCACGGTTTTTAAAAAGGTCGGTTCTTTGATACCGTCATCCTTCAAACTGTCTATGATTATTTCATATGTTGAGGGACCTGTAATAGTATCCATCGTGTAATAAGCAGCTTTTGAAACTTCGACGTCGGTGTCAAAATATTTGATACTATTGCTGTCAAATTTAGTATAAACAACACCTGAACCTATACCAAATGCAAAAATAAGGGACGCAATAAGAATCTTTTTGTCATGTTGTACTACAAAATAGGCATAATTGAGTTCTTTGACTAAACAACGAACCGTACGAATAGGGGTTGGTATATAGTCTGATTTTGTCGAGAGCAAAATAAGCGGCATCAAAAAGAATGTCAATCCTAGTGCGGTTAATGATCCCAAGGCAACAGTGTAGCCCAAAGTTGACATGGGTACAATATCACTGCTAATCAAACTCCCAAAACCAATAGCCGTTGATAATGTGGTCAAAAGCATTGGCGCTAAATTTTCATCAAATGTTTTGTGTATAGCCTCTTGATTGCCAAATCCACAGTGTCTGGCAGCAGTCCATGCAGTATAAAAATGGACTGCATCTGCGATTCCGATAGCCGTGATAAAAATAGGAATATTAATCGAAAAATTATTGAGTTCCAATCCCATAAATGCGTAAAAAGCAAGAGTAATGGTCGAAGCAAGAATCACCGTGACAATGGGAATTAAAACACCCCACAGTGTTCTAAAAAAGAAGTACAGTACTGCGATAATGACTAAAAATGCGGTCGGAATATAGTACATTGCATCATTGTCGGCAATTGTTTGAAGGGCCGCATCACTGACAGGTGCTCCGCTCATGTGGTAGGAATAACCTGTTTTTTTGGATTCCTCATCCAAAATCTTTTGGATGCTTTTTACCAGCTCAATTCGAATCCCCTTGTCCATTCCTGCAAATGAGGATAGTTTGGCCGAAATCATCGTGGTTGTTCCATCTTTGCTGATCACAAAATCTTGAACCATAGAATCGTTAAGAGCAATAGTTTGGCGCTCATGGAATTGCTCTTGGGTCATTGATTCTGGATTTGAAATGAAATTTTCAACGATAATATCTTCATCATCATCGGGATTCGTATGTATGTATTGATAATTTAAAATCGAATTAACCCGAACAATATCAGGAAGGAGTTTTAAATTATTGGTTAAGCGTTCAATACTTTGTAAGGCTTTTGGATTGACAATTCCATTGGAATCACTAAAAACCACAAGTAAGCTGTCGTCATTTCCAAACATACCGCAAAATTGGTCATATTCTTTTAAGATTATGGAATCTTTTCCAAACCAAATACGATAACTTCCATCGAATGTCAATGTAGTGATTTTACCAGCCAACCCAATAACTATGAGAGAAGTAAGAATCAAAAGAAGATATTTAAAGCGTTGTAAAAATGATAAATAGCTATTCATTTATGTCCTAAAAAAAATAATTTCCGCGAAAGGTAACTTGATTAAACTGACCCATACGTCCTATAGCCGTCTGCGGGTCATCACCAGGAACGATGACTCTCCATTCCATGGAAAGTCGGTAGTTTTCTTTGAGTCTGCTTCCAAACGTAAGTGCCCAGACTTGTTCACGATTTTTGAGGTCATATAAAATACCCCCTTTGATTTCACTCGTACCGGCATCTCCAAATGTACTTTGCATCCCCATAAAAATATCATTGTCATACATTTCAGAAAAATCGACGTCTTTATGCTTCATATCGTCAAAATAGTAATAGCGATAGTATTCGCCTAATATTTTCAGTTCTTCACCAGTAAAAGAGAGTGCAGGGAGGTATTCCACTCCTGCACCTAGATGGAGATAGTCACTTATATTGGAATAGTTTGTAACATCTGCATAGACAGCTTCAAATTTATACACAAAATCTTCATCGGCAACGAGACCATAGCCTATGACTTTGTTCACTATATAAGCGTGTTGATCCACTTCACCCACAAATTCAATCATGTCTCTTTTGTTGTCATAGCCGTTTTGTAGAATGATGGAATAATCTGTTTGGATATCTTTGATGACAGATGAACCGCTATATTTTAAATAAATACTGGGGCGATAAATCCCTTCTTGAGTTTCCAGTGAAGAGTCATAATGATAAAAGTTGTAAACATTGTCTTGGGCAGGATAAGGCTGCTTTCTCTCTTCCAATTTTACGATTATCGAGTATTGATCATCCTCATTTATGGAACTATATTCAGCATTCATCGCTCCATACTTATTGGACATATCAAGAGAATCAGAGAGATAGTTTTTCGTATTGAACACATCGCTCATACTAAAACCTTCTAAAACCCCCCAGTTTCTAATACTTCTACCTATTTGCGCCGTGGAGGTTTCATTTTGGTACTTAGCGTACAGTTCGTTGAGTTCAATGTAACGTCTTCGATTATCACTCAAATCATACAAATACGAGATATTTGATCCGATTAAGCCCCAATCAAATTTTTTTGTAGCATCAACATTCCCCTCTACCGACAGTGAATCAGCAGTCTTGTCAGTCGAATAACTGTTGAATATAGCGCTAATGGTCCCGCGTACTTGGATGGGTTCAGAGTCAGGAGCAATACTTTGTGTCTCTTTTGGAGCAGTGAGTGTTGGCTCGTTCGATTGTGATGAGAGTGTCGAGAGGGCTTGTACTGCTTGAACGGTTGGCTGTTTGATAGATTTGTGTGATTCAACAGTGCTGGTTGTATCTGTAGAGGTTAATGAACGATTCAAAGGAACTAAAACAGATTTTTTAGGGGTGTAGTTGATTAAAAAAGCATCTTGAAAATTTGTTTTATGGAATAAATCCAAATCAGATTTTAACTCATTGCACGATTTTACCATTCCGTAATAGGCTATTGTTTTGCCTTTATGGGAGAAAAGGGTGATTTTTTCTAGCTGTGCTGGTGAAAATGTTACGAGAAGATCGTTGGCTTCTCCAACTGTATCTACGGCAAACAAGCGTATGCTGCAAAATTCTTTAGACTTTTTTTGTTGCCTTGCTTTGGACGTATCATATCCAAAAGCGTAGGAAGTGAGTAGGGTTGACAATGCTAAAGATAATAGGATGTTTTTTTTCACGCAAGTACCTCGTTAGGTTAAAAGACTACATTGAATGCAGCACTTGCAGACAATTGATCGTTGGTTACGGTTATATCACCTAGTCCAACACTTGAAGCGCTCACTGTTACTTCTGGACTTGTAGCGTAGACGACTGCTAGATCGGCACTGACTGCTTTATTGAACTTATATCCAGCTCCCAGAGTATAGTGACGCTGTGTGATAGCAGGGAACATGACATGGTTAAAGGCATTAATAACATCTCCATTACGGACGGTACCTACTACTACACTGATATCACTGTTGGGCTTAATAGGATTTTTACCGTAGTTATATCCGCAGCGAACAGAGAGGTTTTCAAAACGATACTCCCCTCCGATCGCATAAACCGATTGGTTTTCCCAATTAAAATCTTTGTATCCTGCTGCTTCGCCCCAGCGAATATTTCGATAATCAGCACTTAAGGATATGTTCCCCATGGTCCAATCCATCCCAATCCCCATTTCTGCGGGCTGCTCAAGCTCATCGGAAAAAGGTGCAAAATTAGATCCCACACCTCCATAACCAAACCCTGATGATACAGTTGAGAGTTGATTCTCATAAGTCAATGAAATCGGTGAGTGGTAGACCGCTCCAACACTCAGACCCAAGGGAGAGTAGTGATATAAAGTTCCCAGCTCAAGCCCAAATCCGGTATCGCTGGCAGGTTTTTCTCCAATAGGTCCTGATGTTGGAGAAATGTATGACATCTCCAACGTACCAAAAACCATCACAGGGGCTGCACCAAATGACCAGTTTCCCGTTTGATACGCAACGGGAGCGGAAATTTTTAGCATGGTCAAGCTTGATTTCATACTGTATAAACCCACTTGAGGTAGATTTATAGCTCCTTCTCCCTGTGTCCAGTCGGTTCCCATCCCAGCAGAACCAAACATACTCCCTCCAACGCTAAAACCATTACCTAGGTT
>CAMBHX010000060.1 GCA_945867285.1 Sulfuricurvum sp. IAE1 | reverse complement strand
CCTAACATAACTTTATCTTTGACCGCCAAAAAGTGTTTTTGCTGTACTTGAAATTCACGATTACGTAGACACAATAATGCTGCTTCATTAACCAATGCTGCCAAAGATGCACCATTAAACCCTACTGTCATTTTTGCAATCTCATCAAGATGAACATCATTGGGAATATGTTGTAAATATTTCTCCAAGATCGATGCTCGCTCTATTGCTGTGGGAAGTTCAACAAAAATACGACGATCAAAACGCCCTGCTCGTAATAATGCGCTATCTATCACATCAATATTGTTTGTTGCAGCAATGACGATAATACCACTCGCATCTTCAAACCCATCCATCTCTGTCAAAAGCTGATTAAGTGTCCCCTCTCTCTCATCATTGCGTTCTCCACCACGCTTTTTACCTACTGCATCGATTTCATCAATAAAAATAATCGCAGGAGCATTTTTTTTGGCTGCTGCAAATAGCTCACTAACTCTTTTTGCTCCCATTCCAACATAAATTTGCACAAAAGATGCACCGCTTTGGTAAAAAAATGGAACATCTGCTTCGTGTGCTACTGCTTTGGCAATCATAGTCTTACCAACACCGGGAGGACCTACGAGCAAAACACCCCGGGGCAATCTAGCACCAAAACTGTAATAACGCTTTGGATTACGCAAAAAATCAATAATCTCTTCTAACTCTTCCTTGACATCGCTTATACCACCAATATCACTAAAGCAAACAGTTGACTTGACAGGTGTTGGCGTGAGACTACTAACAGTCTCTTCGCTAATTTTCACCCCTTCATTGTGTACTATTTCATCATGCTCGATACTATCAATACGTCTTGTGTTGTAAACCCAACCCATAATCCCTGCGATAATTGCAACAATTAACACCAGCCATAGCCATCCGTTAGATTTTTTCGTTTCAATGGTCAAATGAGCACTTAACTCTGACGGTAAGGTTGAAACTGGTAATTTCACCACCCCCTCGTCTTGGGTATAAAGATAAATCATACCACTATCGATTATTGCTTTTTCTACTTTATTGGATTCAATAATACGAGTTGCATCATCGAGAGAAACAGTATTGCTTCCATCGCGCAATAATGCGTACAACAATAAGGCAAGTATAATCCCCCCTGAAAAAAGTAAAATAAGTTGATTTCGATTAAAATTGAGCTGTGTTATGGTCATTTTCTACCTCATATTTTTCAATATTAATCCAATTTCCCGATAAATCTTCATTACTCTTGATAACTATTTTATTGAAAAATTGATCTAATCCACTGTAAGTACCATTATCTCCAGATTCTACCAAAACATCAAGAGGAACCTTGGTATTGCGACGAAATAAAAGATTATTGGCATGGATATGAGCGTTTAGCTGTGTCATTCGCACACTAGAAATGGCTCCATTGACTTGATTTTTCATTGATGCACTGGGTGTTCCATCACGTTTTGAGTAGGTAAAAGGATGAATATGAGTTAGATGTAACCGCTTAATATTTTCCATCGCTTCATTCCAAAGAGCATCTGTCTCCCCAGGATGACCTACAATAAAATCAGTCCCCAAAGCAAATCCTCTATCATTAAGCATCCCAAAAAGCTCAACATCACTATTATGACGATTACGTCGATTCATAATACGTAACATCTCATCACTGCTATGTTGTATAGCAATATGTAAATGCCGTTCCAACCATGGTTCGCCCAGTATTTCTCTAAACGCTTCATTGATTTGTATAGGCTCTAAACTCCCCACACGTATACGACGTACCCCACGAATAAGAGACATTTTTTGCATCAACTGGGCTATATTTTTCCCATCACCTTGACCGTAACTTCCTACATTTGTTCCCGTGAGGACAAATTCACCAAAACCATTACTGGCAAGCCGTGAAACTTGTTCAAGTATCTTAGCTTCATCCATATTGCGTGAATCACCCCGAACAAAAGGAATAATACAGTAGCTACAGCGAAAATTACACCCCTCTTGAATTTTGATAAACGCTCTGGATTTTCCAACAAAATCATCGACTATTGCATCATCAATGTAGTTCAAGTCTCCTATTTCGTAAAACTTTTCGGTTGAGGAGAGGAGCGTGTTAATTTTCATCTTTTCGGATTGCCCAAAAACCCCCTGCACTTTTCCAGCCTTAAACAAAGACTCACCCTTGGTGTGTGCACCACACCCCGTCAAAAAAAGCTTTTTTCCCTGTTTTTCAATACTATTAATATATCCACGTACACTCACATCAGCGCCATTGGTGACAGTGCAAGAGTTGACTACCACAATTTGGGCCTCAGACTCATTTTCAGTAACATCATAATCGCTCAAACCACTCATCATAACCTGTGAGTCAAAAAGGTTAGTACGGCATCCAAAGGTCTTAAAATACACTTTTGGTTTCATTGTCCCTCCCCTTTTGGCATCTCTTTTGGTGGAATAATAGTACTGTAAAATCGTGTTGTCGGATAGGCTATCGTAATGGTATCTTCTGCATTAAACGCATCAATAATATCGGCTGAAATAGTGCTGCGTAGTGTCAAAGTCGCATAAGCATTAGTAAGATACCAACTACTCACTTTTATACCATTAGATTCAATAAATGTAAATACTCGAGGTTCAACATTGGTGCTTTTGAGACTGTAACGATCCCGTAATTTATTGAGTTGTTTACGAGTAATCTCAGTATAACCTTTGGAATATTTTCGGCAAATTTCTTTGGTAATATGTACTGCTTTTTTATGATCTGAATCAAAAGTAATCATAATATCAATCCCATCCCACACCGTTTTAAGCGATCCATGGGAATAGTTGGCAATCATTGAGGTAAAAATATAGTTATTAGGGATAAAAACAATACGTCCAGCACGTCGGTTATGCTCTACGGTAGTAAGTGTAACATCTTCCATGATAGTGATACGCAAGGGTGAAATATCAAGAACATCCCCCACATATTCCATCCCTTCTTTGACAAAACGGATGCGATCACCTACGTGAATGGACCCTCCTACAAAGATAACCACCCATCCAAAGAGCGACATAAACCAATCTCGCATCGCAATTGCGAGACCTGCGGATGCAAACCCTAAAATTGTTGCGAAATACCCAACATTATCGATATAACTAAACAAAATAATAATACTAATAAGAGCTACACTCACCAGTGTCACCACTTTATTAATCATATAAAATCGTTCATTATCAATGACATAGTGTTTAACTGCGCGTCTGAGTAAAAATACAGTTAACAATAATACAAAAATAACAACACCTATCGTCAATAACTTATAAACCTGACTTTTAATCTCTTTATTTATTTTTGCTTCAGAAGAATCAATCCGTTTTTCATACGCTTTTGTAGTAACTTTTAATGTGTCCAATGCTAATTTTGATTTTTCAATTTTAACCAAAGTATTATCAAGACCTATTCTATACTCATTATCTTTTGGAGTAAGCTGTAATAATTCTCGATACAGATGTGATTGTTGTTCTAGATTGGTAATAATCTCTTGTAAATCCTCAGAACGCAGCGCATAATCTTGAAACTGGCTAGTCTGGCGCTTGATATAGGAGAGCCCAACAATAATGTCAAACGGGTTGCTAATACTTGGGACATCTCCAGCTTCATCCGGTTTTAAGAGATCTGCAAATGGTGAGCCGCCTTGATCTTGAAAAAGAAGTACTTGTTCACTAAGAATTTTTTCTTTCGCTAATAATGCTTCTAATTCTAATTTTTTCTCACCGCTGGAGCGCTGGTTTTGTAATTCTGCAATACGCCATTTCACCTCACGCAAGCTCTTTCGAACATCTCTATAAGCGATGTACGAGTCATAACTTTTGATCCAGACACTATTTTCTTTGGAAAGATTTTTTTGAAGTTTTTCAAGCTCTTCTATTTTTTGTTCGAGTATAAGATTCTTTTCACCAGCAGTTTGATTTTCCAATGAGGGTGAGGCATGGGCGACAAAAAGAGTAGCAAGAAATAGTATCGCTATAAATTTTACAAAAAATGGCTGACTCATTTTTGATATCGTCTCAAAATAGTTTTAACTGAATGAGGGTCAATGGTATCCGTAATAACAACATCCCCGATTGATTTTGGCAGAATAAAGGTAATTTTACTATCTGAACTCTTTTTATCCAAAAAAAATGTTTTGTAGAATTTTTCAACATCAGCAATGGCATATGAGGTCGGAAGTTTATAATATTCTAAGACGTTACGAATCCGTTTCATTTCATCCACACTCATCAATCCCAACTCACACGCCAAACTATTTGCCATCACCATTCCAATAGCAACTGTTTCACCGTGCAAATACGTCTCATAGTTGGTTTCATTTTCAATAACATGACCAAAAGTGTGCCCGTAATTGAGCGCTGCACGTAACCCTCTCTCTTTTTCATCCTCTTCAACGACACGAGCCTTGGTTGCAACCGCTTGCTTTATAGCATTGAGAAGATTATCACCCTCTCTTAGGTCATTTTGCTCAATCCATTCAAAAAACTCACGATTAAATGTCACCGCCATCTTGACGATTTCCGCAACTCCTGCCCCAAACTCTCTAGGTTCCAGTGTGGCTAAAAATGCAGGATCGATGTGCACTGCACGAGGTTGATTGAATGCACCGATGAGGTTTTTACCAAATCGATTATTAATCCCCGTTTTTCCTCCAACGCTCGCATCCACTTGAGAAAGCAAAGTAGTAGGTATCTGAATAAAATCAATTCCTCGATTATAAAGACTGGCACAAAAACCGCCCATATCTCCAATCACACCACCGCCAAAAGCCACTAGAAGTGATGAACGATTAAGACGATGATCAAACATACGATCCAAAATAAACTCAATGGTTTCGAGATTTTTATATTTTTCACCATCAGCTATGGTGACCACATAGACTTCTTTGGCTTTTATTTTTGGTAATAATGTTAATAAATGGAGCCCAGCAACCTTAGGGTTAGTTACAATGACTACTTTCCCATCATGAACAATATCTCCCAGTGGACCGATATGAATAGCATAAGAGTCGTCAACAATACGTTTTAAATTAATATCAATGGTCATAAAAATAGCCTAATTAGTAGAATGGTTTTATCTTTGCATTATAGTTGAGTTGGAATAAAAAGTTGATGATAATCATCAAGCTTTGCATACAAAGTCTCTGGATCAGTTGCAAAAAGACGTCTAAATGGATTTCCAAACATTTTTTTCGTAAAAGGGAGACACTGTAAGAAGTTATTATATGATCGTAAATACAAAATTGGATTTTCATCTGCTTTAATGACTTGAATTGACTTTGAAAAAATGGTTGAGAGATTATTAAAATGTTCAATTGTTTGACTACTATGCTCTTTATCTTCTGCACCATAGTCAATCAATTCCAAATCAAAACCAAACTGTGATGCCACATCAAACACAGTAGTTGAAATATGCTCAACGTGATTATCATCTCCCAAAATAACCAATGATTGCTTTAATGTCGAAAATGACCTATTGGCAAGTTTTAATACAGGAACCTTTCCAGTATAAAGCATTTTACGCACATCTGCTCGTCCGAACATTTTTCCTGAAACTAAAAATAATCCTACATGATGCTTTTTAATATCATTTAATATCATATCTTCACTAAAGATTCTTTCAAATACAATATCAATATCAATACCTTCTTGACGATATGATTTTATTTGTTGTAAATAATCAATATCACCTGCATTTAGAACCTTAATTAATAATGGTTTTTGAAGTTTCTTTTGGATGTACACACTACGACGTACAAGCTCTAAAATTGTTTCATGAGTTTCATATGCCATATCAATATAAAGATACAATTTACTTCCAAAAGGAGCCGGAAATTGCCCTAATTCTCTTTTAATAGCACGATAGACAGACTTGAGGACATTGGGTTCACCTATTAGCACCAAAACATCATTGGGTTGAATCATTTTTTGATTTGTAGGAATAATGAGTTGACGATTACGATACATAGCCGCTATTTTCCAATTGTTTTGCTCAATAGCTCCTATATGTCGATAAACAAAAGAACTTCCAAAAGGGACAAGCACTTCCATGATTTCGCCGTTTCCAAGTCCAATATTTTGAGCCAAAACCGGGATATTTGGAAGATGATCAATAAGATTGAGCGCCAAGACTTGACGCATATTAATCCACTCTATCTCATCATCAGGACTTTGTGAATTCCATAAATCCAGAGCGATAATGCGAATATTAGGCTTTAAAAGACGTATATTTTTGATGGTTTGTAATACCTCTTCTTGATCTTCCATGGCAACTATAGCTTGCGTAAAATCAGTTTTTAGAAGAGAAGAGATTTTATAGTAACTTGTAGGATCGAAATGAAAAAATTTAAAACGTGTTTGATTATAGCTATCATATTGATGATCACTTTTGGCATTAACAACGTAATAAATATTGTCAGTTGTATGTATACCTATGATACGATCAATAAAATGATGACCAATAGATCCATCATTAACTATTAAAATATTTTTCATATTTGTGCCAAAACTCCCAAATAATTTTTCCAGTGTGATAAAGCGCACTGGAGGCTTTTACGCCAGCATTATAGCTTATTTTACTAATAGTTTTAAGTAGCATCATTGGAATATTGGTCTATAATGGCGCCACTGCCAAAAACCACCATTTTTACACTCAAAGGAATTCAATAATGGGATTATCAATCGGACTCGTCGGCCTTCCAAATGTCGGAAAATCAACTACTTTTAATGCGCTCACCAAGGCTCAAAATGCCGAAGCTGCCAACTATCCTTTTTGTACCATCGAACCTAACAAAGCAACCGTTCCCGTACCTGATAAACGTATCGATGCACTCGTAGAGATTGTTAAACCTGAGCGTGTTCAATATTCTACGCTTGATTTTGTCGACATTGCAGGTCTCGTCAAAGGCGCGAGTAAAGGTGAAGGATTGGGAAATAAATTTCTCTCAAATATCCGTGAAACCGAAGTAATTTTACAAATCGTTCGTTGTTTTGATGATGAAAACATCGTCCATACAGAGGGACGTATCAATCCACTCGATGATGTCGAGATTATCGAAAATGAGCTTATTTTTGCCGATATCGAAGTACTTACTAACCGTATCGAACGACTCAAAAAACAAGCTAAAAATGAAAAAGATGCTATTGTCATGGCAGAATTTGCCGAAGAGTTAGCGGAATTTTTGGCGGAGGGTAAACTCGCTCGCAATTTCCCAAAAGCAGACAGTGAAATGTTTGAAAAACTAAACCGTGAAGTACGACTACTAAGCGCCAAAGAGATCATGTATGGTGCCAACGTTGATGAGAGCGGTCTTGAGTCTGATAATACATACGTAATAGCCCTCAAAGAGCACGCTACTAAAAACGGCTGTGAAGTGATTGTTTTGTGCGCTAAAATTGAAGAAGAACTCGGTGGTCTAGAAGACGATGAACGTGATGAATTTTTACGTGACATGGGAATCCAAGAATCTGGATTGGAACAAATCATCCGCAAAGGTTTTGACAAACTTGGGCTCATGAGTTACTTTACCGCTGGAGTCAAAGAAGTGCGTGCATGGACTATCCACAAAAATACTACAGCTCCAAAAGCAGCAGCCGTTATCCACAATGATTTCGAAAAAGGATTTATCCGTGCTGAAGTCATAGGATACGATGATTATGTCACGTTCGGTGGTGAAAATAAATCCAAAGACGCAGGTAAAATGCGCCTAGAGGGCAAAGAGTATATTGTCGCAGATGGTGATATTATGCACTTTAGATTTAACGTCTAGCTCGATGCTGGATTACCAACAACTCTTACTCAATCTTCCTTGATCTTTTCAACTTGATAGGTATAGACTTCAGGATGATATATCAGTGGATCACTTCCGATTCCAGCTTTCATACCTAAATGGGCAAAAAAACTTTCAAAATCAGTTAATTCCTCCCATACTTGTGGTAAAAATGTAGCTTGATAATTACCATGCCTCAAAATGACCCCGTCCTCGTTGATATGAATTTTAGACTTCAGATCTTCTGCATCAGTATACTGAAGTAACACCGGCTCACTCAATAGTGATACTTCAATCTTAATATCAGAACATTCAGAAGGTGTAAGAGGTGTAAAACGTGAATCATGAAAGGCTGCTGATTGTGCATTTGAAATCAAATCATCGATAAGCAAGCGATGTGCGATCAGCGATCCTATACATCCTCGTAATTGTCCATGCAATGTTAATGTTACGAATGTTGCTTGCTTGAGTCCTAATGCAGGATATTGATTCAAGTAGGCGTTTTTATCTATGGTAGAGCCATTAAATTTAGTGGCAATCGCTTCTCTTGCAAGTCTTAGGTAAGGTAATGCAATCATAATAAACTTCCTTAAAGGAGAATGTACTGATGTATAATAATACACTTTTTATACTATTAAGTTGATTTGCCCTATCAGGAGGAAGCAATGAACAATCGAAGTATGAGCGTAGCTGGAAGCTTTTATCCCGCAGACGCCAATGAAATTATCGAGATGATTGATCAGTATAATATAATTTTACAATCTCATCCCGATACACTCCAACGTTTTGATACATTATCCGGCGATGCTGTTATTGTACCGCATGCCGGATGGATTTATTCAGGGTTTACCGCCAATATTGCTTTTCGTATTCTTGCCAAATCCAAGCCTAGGACCATTGTTGTCATTGGTCCATCACACCGAGTTGGTTTTGAGGGAATTAGTATTGCCGACAACCTACATTATCAAACACCATTGGGAGATTTAGCAATCAATGACAGCTTGGTCGATGATCTCAAAGATAGATTTTCACTCCCCTATTTTCCAGAAGCACACCACGAACACAGTACTGAAGTCCAGATGCCATTTATCAAATACTATCTACCCAATACGAAAGTTGTTGAGCTGGTCTATGCATATGCACAACCATCATTTGTCAAGCCCATTATTGATTATCTCTTGACACTCCAAGAAACTGCCATCGTTATTAGCACTGATTTGAGCCATTATCATTCCCTCAAAGACGCCCAACAACTCGACTCTATTTGTCTAGAGGCCATTCACGAAGAAAATACAGCAACATTGGATCAGGGATGTGAAGCATGCGGAATGATAGGAGTCAAAGCCATGCTAGAAGCAGCTAAACAAAAAGGTCTAAAAAGCACTATTTTGGATTATCGTACCAGTGCTGATGCCAGCGGAAACACTTCCCGTGTTGTTGGGTACATGAGCGCACTGTTTTACGAATCGTAAAACAGCCATAATACCAGAATTAGAACACCTTCATGGAGAATAAACAATAGGTGCATGGAAGTGCTATAATGCACTCTAGATTTAACGTTTAAACACAGGGAAAACGATGGCTTATTCGCTACAGTATGTAGGACCAAAACAAATGTGTTCAGCCAGTGGCATTGGATTTCAGTCCAAT
>CAMBHX010000059.1 GCA_945867285.1 Sulfuricurvum sp. IAE1 | reverse complement strand
TTAGGTCGAGAAAATGACACTTTGCTACAAATCAACAAAATCGAAAACGTTCAGCACATTCAAGAAGAACTGGTTATTTCGGCAATGCAGCAGCGTTTGGCGTTAGAACAAATGCATCCGGATTGGAGTACCGCACAGCTCGATGAAGCGGCTGGAAAATATGTAAATGATATGATGAAATTAAATGAAATTCAAAAATAGGATGATGTAATGAAAAAAATATTTTACTCAGTAATTCTTTTTCAGTGTCTTAGTACTGCATTGTATGGTGCAACCACATCCACCTCTTTTGGTCAGCGAACCAGCGGTGAGCTTGATCAACATGGTAATCAGCTTTATACACAAAGTGTTACGATGCAAACACAAAACTATGAAATCGATACATTTTGGAGCCGATTTTTCAATCCACAAAATCAAAAAAAATCGTTTACTCAGCTCTCCACCTCTGCCACAGGACAAATGATTGTTGAGGCATCTTCTGCGTGTACATTAGCAGGAAAAGGTCAACTCCCCTCTCAAGGTTGCTCAGGACAAAAACCTTTTTTAGTTAATGATGAGACGTTAGCAGGTGTCAAAAACGGTGATACAATCAGTGTAGTGTTCCAACCCGCATACGATGATGCAAGCGCCATCAAAACCTACGATAAAACAAAGAGCAATCTAATCTATCCCATGGATATTTTACGCACAGGATCAAACTATCAATCTTCTGCTACTGTTCAATCCGGAAGCAAACAAACATTTTTTGGTTTTTTCAGCGGAATTTTCAACTTCTTCTTCAATAAAAATACCGGAAGTGACTATCTCAAAACCCCACAAATAGCTGATACAAAATATGGTGTCCGCAGCACGAATGCAGAAGACCGCCGACAACGCTATATCGCCAACATCATCTCCGGAGCAGATCAGGACCATTTGTTGAACAAACCCTACAAGGGGGAGTCTGGTACAGCAATTAAAACCAATATCTTAAACAATCCCGTTTCGCTTTTGCACTACGATGAAGCCAAAAAAGCAACAGATGCATCTCAATGTAAATTTATGTTTTTATCGCTTTCTTCAGATGGATTTATGTGCCGAGCGATGACCGGATTTGGAATGGATGCGTGGATGCCTTTTTTCAGCAATGCAAACATTACAGAAGTAGACGTTTCAATGATCACGATTGATACCGAAAACGCCCTGCTCGCTGCCGCAGGAAAAGCATCAGGAAAATCGTATCAGCAAATCACCGCTTCAACCGATACCCAAAAGCTTTCATTCTTACAGCAAATATTAAAACCAATGACAACTATGATGAGCATGATGAAAACCATGATGTTTGGAAGTTCAAAATCGACGGTTGTCGCCGATCCAGTAGAGATAAAATACGATCTCAGCTCTCAACCTATTAGTCTCATGCTTGCAGTTACAAACGATGGAACACATATCGATAATTTTCAACATTTTAAACTCACAGCCTTGCGTTCATCGTATGGTGATATGATGAATCAATGCACTGTAAAATATAGTGGAGCAATGTTTGGTTTTGGCGCATGGAAAGATACGTTTTACGCCTCCAAAGGATCAACCGT
Source organism: Sulfuricurvum sp. IAE1 (assembly GCA_945867285.1). Taxonomy (GTDB): domain Bacteria; phylum Campylobacterota; class Campylobacteria; order Campylobacterales; family Sulfurimonadaceae; genus Sulfuricurvum. The sequence goes on along the minus strand of CAMBHX010000059.1, from coordinate 7,947 downwards.
AACCAGTAGAACCAAAGGAAGTATCAATACTCATGCAGAATGGATAGCTTGGTGCCAGGAATCAACCGGCAAAAAGGGGATGTTTGACTATTTGACCGATTGGAGCAGCGGAGGAGTTTTTAATCCTTTCAACTGGATGCAGGGAATGTGGTCAATGTTTAGCAATTTTTTTGGTGGAAGCTACTCGATTCAAGAGTTTAAAAATATTTTAAAACGTGGGCTGATTTTAGATCTCAAAAAAGAGACTCTGTCTCCAACTAATACATTGAATTCTACGCAGTTCAAACTATTAAACGTAAAACATTAGGAGCAAAGATGGTTATAGCTTACGTATCAACGATCGAAAAAGAGTGCTTTACTCGTCTTAAAGAATATTTTGATGACGTTGTCAATATGAATTCTATTGATGAATTTATTAGTTTTTATGCCTCCCATCGAAACCGAGATGTTGTGTTAATTCACCGTATCGAATCAATCCATTCACTAGAAGCATTAGAAGATATTAACTTTAGCAATAACATTTATATCATCGTTATTGGGCCTGATGATATCAACATATCCTTAAGAGCAGGGAAAATAGGTGTAGATAAATATATAAGCCGTAATGATGTGAATCCTGAAGTTGTCAAGAAAATTGTAATGCATTCGCAAACCATCATCAAAGAGCGACGAGGAAAAAGCAACATAGCCGTATTTACTGGGAACAGTGGAGGAGTTGGAACTACCACCATTGGGATAAATTTAGCAGCCATGATTGCAGCAAAACACGCAGATAAAAATGTTCTTTTTTTAGATTTTGCACATACTAAATCTATTTCAAATCTATTTTTTGATGCCTACCAACCTGAAAAAAGCATCGTCGATGTTACAATGATTTCACGATTAGACATAGATGAGCTTTTTGCTAATGGATTAATGAAGTACGATAAAAATTTGTTTTTTATACCGGGAATTCAACGTCATACTGATAGAGAAATCCTAGAAAGAGCAGAAAATATCCAAAAGATCTTAGCTTTTATTAATTTTTCCAAACAACTTTTTGATGTCATTCTTATTGATGTTGGTGTATTTGAGGATATTGAACTAGAAATCGATCTTCAAGAAATAGCAGATCAAATATTTGTAGTAACAGAACTTAGTATCCCTTCGATGTCAATTCTAAAAACACATATTGATATTATTGACAAAAGTGGTTGGTACAGTAAAACCAATATTGTTGTCAATCGTGAAGATTCTTTTGGAACGATTACGAAAGACGATGCGATGATGATTCTTTCCAAAGACTCTCTTCATAACTTTGAAGTAGATTTCACTCTACCAAATGATGCAAAACATTTGCGTGCATGTTGGAATGATGCAAGGCTCGTGTGTGAAGAGAGTCCAGACAGTATTTTTGTTAAACGTCTTGACGAAATGATTGAGCGCTATTTCTTTGCCCCTGATCTTGAGATCAATTCCAAGAAAAAACATTCGAAACCCTCTTTTTTCTCAAAGGTTAAACAATGGCTCTAAAAGAAAAGATGCTACGTCACACAGATTACGTAGCACCATTAGTAATAGAACATGGATATGAACTACATAATGACACCAACACTCATCTCCAAGCTTGTCAGGTATTTTGCTTTCCATTACTCTATCAACATGAGGAATATTTTAAACTAGCATATCAAATATATGATTCACTCTTGGAAAAACTAAATCCAAAGGTACAGTTAACCGAAAAAATGATTCGTGAAGTTGTAGCACGTCACATAGCTGAGTATACTCTTCCAAAACTCAATCTTAAACACGAAATTATTGAATTCATTATTGATAATCTTTTTTATTATGGACCAATTTCAGGAATTATACGAAATGCGGGACATGACCTCAATGATATTATAATCAACACCAAAGATTACATTGATGTCATTTACGGCGGCCAAACTATCTCGACCCCGTATCGATTTCGTTCCGAAGAAGAGCTTAGACGTATCATTAATCGAATGCTCAGTGAATCTAATCGGAAAATCGATGAAGCACATCCTATTGCTTCGGCAAAACTTTCTGATGGTTCGAGAATCGAAGTCCAAATCCCACCTGTCGCAGCAAACTTGGACAAAGAGGGGCGTCAAGGCTCATACGTCACCATTCGTAAGTTTCGTGAAATACCGCTCCTTTTTGAAACTATGCTCGATGGATTACAAATGGATTTAAAGATGGCATACTTCTTACTCAAAGCAGTACAAGGCAAGCTCAATATCGTCATCTCTGGCGGAACCTCCAGTGGTAAGACGACCTTTCTTAATGCCATAACCCGTTTTATCGATGAAGGCGATCAACTCTTGACTATTGAAGATACCAAAGAGATGAAACCTCAAATGCCCTGCCATAGTATTCGCTCCTTTGAAGCGCGTACCGAAAATGAAGAGGGGGTAGGAGCTATTACCATCGAACAACTCTTACGAACAGCATTGAGATCAAGCCCTCGTCGTATTATCGTCGGAGAATGCCGTGGTCCAGAAATCGTCACTATGCTCAACGCTATGAATACAGGTCATCCGGGCTCCATGACAACCGTCCATGCTGATGATACAAAAGAGGCAATAATCCGTATCGAAAACATGTTCCTAGAAGCTCGTCCTAGTGCTAATATGAATTTTGTACGCTCCCAAATCATCAGTGCAGTTGATTTAGTCATACAAATCGTCCGTTTTCCAGATGGAAAACGTCGTATTGTAAAAATTTCAGAACCTGAAAAAAGAATGGAAGACAATGGTGTTGTATCCATGCTTGATATATTTGAATTTAAACGTACGATAAGCTCTAATGGCGTTCCCGATTCAGGCGGCAGCTTCAATGTTATCAGCTCCCCAGTACGTTCCATCAATAAAATGGTACATCATGGAATTGAAATCGAAAAAAGAATTTTTGATCCCGATTTTATCGTCACTAAAGATATGATCATTGATGAACTTAAACGATTTCACCCTATTCGCATGTGTGGTTGGGAAGAGAGCTACATGAGTGAAATTATAAAAAACACCTTTATAGACGGTAAAAATATCTTAGAAAGATGGCCAAACTTATTACGATGATGTATCCAGTATTATTTTTATTATCTATTTTTGCCGCAATAACACTCTATTGGTTCACGCAGCAATACCTTCAGTATATAAGACTTTTACGATTAAAAAAAATTGTTGCAGGAGGGAAAATTCAAGACGAAGATTTCTTGGACAAACAATCAAGTCTTCTTAATTCAAAAAAATTCAATATAAAAATCCAGCATACTCTAGAGATGGCAGGAATTAAAATCAATATTACTCTATTTTATTTTATAAACTTGGTTTTATTCGCTATTCTTGGAACCCTTTTTAGCTTATTTTTACACCATTGGTTTGGATTTGTTTTGGGAATATTCTTTTCCTATATGTTCGTTTTGATGTTTATAAAAGAGAAGATTCTACAACGAAAACTTGAGTTTAATCGATCTTTTACCATTGCGATTTCTGTTTTGGTAAAAATGATGCGTAATGGTATTGGATTTGAACAAGCTTTGTATAAAGCAGTAAAAACATCAAATTCTAAACTTTTCAGTCAATTATTTGAGCAATTTTTTCAAGAAAAAAATCGTATCGGAGAGGTCGAAGCATTCGAAAATATGGGGCGAATTATCCATTCAAAAGAGTTGAGAATTTTCTCTTTATCGGTAAAAATTGGGCGAGAAAGCGGTGGTCACTTCTCGTCTACACTTGAAAAAGTAGAAGAAACCCTCCGTTATAGAAAAAAAATGCAAGATAAAATCAATGTAGTGACGCGGGAATCAACAGTAGGTTCGTACGTGGTTGCATCGTTAAACATTCTCTTGTACTTTATGATTGATATGAATTTTAATGGTAAAGTAACAGAATATTTTATGAGCTCAGAATGGGGACGGTGGCAATTGCTTGGCATTAGTCTTTGGATGGTATTTGGTTTAGCTGTAAACCGATGGCTCACAAGGATTGAAGGATGAATACTTTTCTCATGATTACTGCCTTGGCAGCACTATTGGTAGCAATTGGAGCATTTTCATATCATGCTTACATTAGCTATACATCTCACAAATGGATCAATACGGTTTTTAATGTTAAACAACAAAATATTCTTGAAGTTGATACAACACAATTTCAAAAAACACTAAGATTAAAATTAACACGAGCAGGAATCACACAAAAAGAGTTGCTAGAAGTCGCTCTTGCAGGAGTAATCGGAGGTAGTACGTTAGGGTTACTCCCGCTAATTTTAGATATGTCTTTTTTCATGAATCTCATAATCATACTCATTGGATTAGGAGTTGCCATCGGAACAGCTCCACTTTATCTCGAAGAACAAATCAAAGAACGAATAAAACGGATAGAAGAGGACCTATCTATTTTTATTGATTTGCTTATCATCATACTCGAAGGGGGAGGAGGACTCAATAATGCAATCGATCAAGTGACCAAAGACGGAAGCACTGTTATTCGAAAAGATTTGCTCGAAGAATCACGATTGTTTAAAAATGATTATGTCACATACAGCAGTGAAGTAGCCTACACAAATCTGGTACAAAGAACAGGATCAGAAGCCATTGGAACCATTGTAAATTTTATGCGTTTATCCGAAGAGACAGGAATTGGAGTGAAAACCATTTTTGAGAATCAATCCCGTGAAATCAAAGAAAAAGATATGCTTGAAATAGAAAAAAAAGCTGCCATGATGAATATTAACTTGACGCTAATCATGTTTTTATTTATCTTACCCTCCATGATAGCCATGATCGCCTTTCCTCTCTCAGGTGACGGCTTAATGAGCGGATTTTAACACAAGGAACCCTATGAATAAAAAACGAAACTTTCTTATTGTGATTGGATCAATCTCATTAACTATCTTTGCTATTATTGTTTCAATAATGCTCTATATGCAAAAAAATGTTGATCCTGCGCTAGAAACATCTCGAGGCTATATTGCAATAAAAGACATCAGGATTGGTCATAAAATCGATGTAACCGATATTGAATTACGAGAGCTTCCACAAAACTATATCGGGACAGATACGTTGGAGATGAAAGATGTATTGGGGCATTACGCTCAAGTCGAAATTAGTAAAAACGACCTTATTCGAGCCCAGAAATTGACTCTAGAACTCCCTTCTCAAATAAACTCGATTGGCAAGAAAGAGAATAATACTACAGAAGAATTTGTCCAAGACACCCTGAATGATACCATCAGCGTTCCTCTAAGCTTATTTAAAAATCCAGATACTACTTTGCACAGTGGAGATCAAATTGACTTGATTGGTATATCGGTCTTGGGTGGCGAAAGACCTCAATTTTCCACACGCTACATCGCATTGCATGTCCAGGTAAATGGTTTTATGAAAGAGGGTAAAAAAATATCTGAAATTTCATCGGCATCAACCGATGAGAAAACCGGTGCTACTTCCACTGCATTAGCAGATGAAATTATTTTAACCATGACGCCTATCGAAATTTCTCGTATGCTTTCAATGTATTATCGTGCACAAGAACTAAACAATAATCGTGTACATAATCCACGTGATAGTTATCAAGGGCATTTATGGATGGTTAAATCAAATCCTCAAACACACGATGATGCACTGAAACTGGGAATGATGCATCCAAAGGTGGTGCATAAACAACCAAAGTCTCCAGTACGAAATACTGCAGTTCTTCCCCCTCTTCCAAAGCTTGTATCAACACCAACACAGATTATTACATATGAAAAATAAACCACAATGGCGTCGAGGATTTGGATTTGCACAAATCATGGCAATGATACTCGTTGTCATACCGACCTCTTTGTTTATTATCACGTTACTTTTTGATTATTGGGCAGCGATGCAAATCGATAATCGTCTAAAACTAATGAGCCACAGAGCGATTACGGCAATCAACAACTCTGAAAATTTATCATCAACAACTACTCTTTTGGCCTCAATGACAGTCGATGAACAAACACTTATTGGCTCAATGTGCCCTTCAAGCATGCCTAATGTCACATTTACCCGCGAGGGAGATATGCCCTTTGGTCAGACGAGAATAGAAACGCTCGTAAAATATGACAAGTTTAACCACCTTGGAACCAAAGAACTCAGCTCAATCATAACATCATATTCGTATCGTGATCAAAATGGATCATTTAAACTGGAATGTAAAGGATAACCATGAAAATTGCAATTGCATTATTGCTCACACTTACCATCTCTCTTTTAGGGAAAGATATCGTTGTTTTTGAAAATGAATTTAATGTATTCAGCGTTGAAAAACCTTTTTCACAAATTGTTGTTGGAAACAAAGATTTACTGACAGTAACACTCATGTCGGAGAGTCTAAAATCCAATCAAAAACTTCGTCTTTTTGGGAAAAAAAGTGGAAACACCTCTTTACTCATCCACTACAACGATGGTACGATTGAAAATTATCAAGTCTACGTCAATCAAAACTTGGGTTTTGTCCAAAAAATGATCAATACAGTAGCACCCGATATGACACTCTATCGAGTTGGTGATGGCTCGGTGGTTCTAGGTGGGGCATTTTCAAATCCTCATCAAAAAAAACGGATTTATGATTTACTTGTCAGTGCAGGTATTGATGCCAACAAAACAATGGATTTAAGTAAAACAAAAAACGTTGAAAAAATGGTTCGAACCAAACTCTATCTTGTAGCAATCAATAATGACAGAGCTGAGGAGCTAGGCGGAGCAGTCGGCCTGAATTACTTTGGTGAAAAAGGGAAAATCGCCTTAAATGCTAATGCAAAAACCTATGCAACATTTAGTGGATTTTTACTCGATCAAACCTCAGCCTTTGCCAGTACGGGCAATTCTCTTTTGGCAAATTTAAATTTTTTACAATCCAAAGGGGTTGCAAAAATTCTCGACGACACAGCGCTTTTAAGTACTGAAGATCAAAATTCCTCTTTTCATGTTGGTGGAGAAGTCTATATTCCTATTGGTCTAACCTATAACACAGCTAATTTTCCCACCATTAGTTTGGAAGAAAAAGAATACGGTCTCAGACTCACTATACGTCCTAAATTCCTAGAAAAAGATGGTTATATGTCAATCGTAGTCAATATTTCCGACAGTCAGTTTGATAGTGATCCTACTCATCAGGTACAACTTGGTCAAGACATATTTGTACCTGCATTTACCGCCAAAAATATTACGACCGATGTTGTTGCCAAAAATGGTGAAGTGATTGCACTGGGGGGTCGTCTTCACACCGAAATAATAGATCAAGAAGAAAAAGTCCCTTTTTTAGGTGATATACCTTTCTTGGGTCATCTTTTTAAACGCACCGTTAAGTCAAGTCGTGCTAATGATCTTCTCATTTTTTTAGTGCCTGAAATCATTGATTCTAACAAAAATATCGATGACAGAGATTTTTATCAAAACTTTATGAATGACTCCAAAATACTTCACAAACAAATAATCGACGACAATATTTCAAGACAAAATAGTAATGACTTGAGCACAGAAGCAAAAGTGATCTATGAAGAGAAAAATACTCCCCTAACTCCAACAACCATTGAGACAACAATCATCCCGATATCCCCAACAACTATTGAGCAAACTGTCACCCTCACCCCTGCGGCTGTTACAACCAAGCCAATCCCATCGCAATACGCAAAAGTAACCAGCAAATATCTCTATGTCCGTCTCTCACCAAAAGATGGTACCCCTGTCAGAACATGGCTAAAAGGCCACCGCTTTGCCATGGGTGAATCAAAAACTATAGAGGGTACCACATGGATTAAAATTACAGAAGATTGTAAAATGGATCTATGCACAAAAGTTGAGCAACCAATGTGGATTTCTAAAAATCACATCCAATTTGAAGACAAATAATCCACTGAACATCAAATAGAAAAAAATTATAAATAAACTTGATTATTATGCAATAAGAATGTATAATATTC
>CAMBHX010000058.1 GCA_945867285.1 Sulfuricurvum sp. IAE1 | reverse complement strand
AAATCGGATGAAGGGACGGCAATAGCAACCGAACTAACACGAGGGTTTGAAGTTATAGCCGATAAAATCGCTCAAACCACAGTGTTAGTACACGATGTAAGCAGTGCATCACGAGAACAAATGCAAGGAATCGGCCAAATCAATATCGCTATCACCCAGCTCGATCAAATGACCCAAGAAAATGCCAAAGTCGCCAGTCAAGCTGATGGTATAGCCAACACAACCATACTAAAAGCGCACATGATGGTTGAGGATGCTTTGTCAAAAAACTTTATCGGCAAAGAAAAGATACAAGCTAGCGCATAATTACTACAAAATAGTATACGAACTGACGATTTATTGGAAGCTCACGCTATAATGATTTTAGTATAAATCAAAGGATTAGCGTGCCGACTTCTCTGTCTGAAATCAAGAACTTATCTCTAGACAAAACAATTCTTCTCGTTGAGGATGATGAATATCTCTTGGAAAACCTAAGACGCCTTTTGTCTCGTTTTTTCAAACATATCTACACCGAGATGAATGTCGATAGTGCACTAGTCGTTTATGATCGTATCTACTCTAAAAACGAACCCATTATTGTCATTACCGATATCAACCTTGGGGTAAAAAGTGGTATAGACCTCACCATTGCTCTCAAAAAAATCAATCCACTACAAAAAGTGATCGCCGTATCAGGCACAGAGGATCGGCGCATTTTTATCGAATCAATCCGGTGCGGAGTAGATCGATTTGTCCTAAAACCGATTAATCAAGATGAGTTGTTTAACGCTTTGTATGGGATATTAATCAAAATCACATACGACCAAGAGCTTGAAAAAAACCGAAAACTCCTAGAAGATTCAAAAGAGTACGCATTACGATTGTTAGGGGAACAAGATCAATTTCTAAAAAACGCCGTTCATGAGATTCATACTCCTCTAGCAGTCATCATTACCAACATTGATTTACTCCGGATGGATGGTATCGACAACCCATCTTTAAACGCAATCGAAGCGGGGTCAAGAATCATACAAAACAGCTACGAAGACATGACCTATCTGATGAAACATGACCGTATTACTGAACATAAATCCAATATCAACCTTGTTAGTTTCATCACTGATCGAATCAACTATTTTAACTGTATTGCAGAGGTTAATGAACTAAGCATTGCAATGCGTGTGGGAAATCCAAATCTGATGGAAATCATATTTTCGGAACTTAAACTATCACGTATCATCGACAACACCCTCTCAAATGCAATTAAATACTCGTATCGTCCCAGTGAAATCAATGTCACGATTGGAACACATGAAGAACATATCTTTTTTGAAATACGAAATCACGGTCCCTTGATTGCTGATAAAAAAAAGATTTTTGAACGTTTTCACCGTGAATCACTCTATAAAGGGGGATATGGAATTGGATTAAGTATCGTGGCACAAATCTGCCACGAAGAGAATATCGAGATTAAAATTTCTTCTACTCCCAAAAGAGGAACAACTTTTCGCTATATTTTCAAAAATGCCACACGTTTGCAACACAATTCCACTAAAATTACACATAGTCTAAACGATGGGAGAAGAGCATGAAAATATTGTTGCTTGAAGATGAATTCATGCTTGCACGCTCCATACGAACCTACTTGCTGGCTCGTGGTCATTTAGTTGATCACTACGATAACGGTAAAGATGTTCTGGACATTATTGAAACAACCCAGCATGATTTTTATCTACTAGATATCAACACTCCTATTGTGGGGGGACTCGAATGTCTTAAACACATTACCAAAAAATATCCCAATGCACCCAAAATCATTATAAGTGCTTACCATGATATTGAATACATCTCAGATGCGTTTGATATTGGATGCAGTGATTATCTCAAAAAACCATTCAACCTCAAAGAGCTCGATATACGATTGCATCACCTCACCTTACAAGCACAGCAATTAGCAGTCGAAATTCCCTCTTCCGACCCTCTTATTCATCTCAGTAAACACTACACATTTAATAAAGAGACTTCCTTGCTCTATCTCGATGGAAAAGTTCAAAAATTTACCAAGCGTGAGTATTCATTGTTAGTGTTATTTGTTAGTAACTTGGGACAAATTATGACTGACGACAGCATACGGTCATTTATCTGGAACGGTGAAGAAGCTGAATCTTCTACTATTCGCTCCCTCGTCAATCGTGTACGGATGAAACTCAATGAGGATTTAATCCAAAATATTCGCGGCTTTGGTTATATAATGGCCAAGATTTAACGTGGTCAATCAACTTATTCTAACACTTTCAGAAGGGTCCCATCAGCGATCTATTCTGATAGTTGAAGATGATATTGATCTCTCAATCTCATTGGTTCGTATCTTAAAAGTATTTTTCAAAGAATGTATTATTGCTGCAGACGGAGAAGAAGCACTAACACTTTACACTTCTCGTCTTGAGACCAATCCGTTCACTTTGGTCATTACTGATTTAGAACTTCCAAAAATGGGTGGGCTTGGTCTGATACGTCAAATTCGTTCTTTAAATCAAGACCAAAACATTATCATCCTCTCTGCACACAATGAAGCCCAATACATGTCCGAAGCGATTAGTTTGAATGTACAAAGCTACCTTCTCAAACCCTTAGCCATGCCAAAACTCTTTGAAAGTCTTGAAAAAGTCTTTAAACTCCAAAGTAGAACTATCCTCAACGGTGCAACCAACAAAAAGCACCTAACTGGCTGGGGTACATTCGAGACTCTTACCAATCGACTCCAAACGCTAGAGTCTAAACCAGTCACTTTTATGCGACTTCGTCTTAACCAACTCAACAATATTATCATGCTTCTAGGAGAACTCTATGCTAATGAATATTTGGTTCAACTGACCGAATTGCTAGAGAGTCTGGCTACAGGAATGGAAGCAAATTTCTATCATATCAGTGTTGATGAGCTTTGTCTTATCTGTGATGGAGATCGCCTTGAAGATGCGATGAGTCTTGCCAATACCATGGTTTCAGTTGTTCGTTATTTTAATACCTCTGAACAGGGAATTATTTTAAATTCCACCCTTTCAATCGGTATAACGTATGGCAATGAAAATATTCTTCTTCACTCCAACATTGCCCTATCAAAAGTAGAAGATCGTCTAAGTGGGGGAGTTGGACACTATACGCACGAGGATGAGTGTGATGATGTTACCATGGATCAAAGCCGCGAGATACTCAAAATGATTTTTGATGCTCTCAATAAAGAAAACATCATCCCTTTTTTCGAACCTGTAATAGATTGCCATTCGGGTGAAAATGTTATGTACGAGAGCTTACTTCGCATTCGAAAAGAAGACAAGATATACAGACCCGAAACTTTTTTGCATTTGGCACAAGAGATGGGGCAAATGTCAATGATTACTCGCTCAATGATACGAAACACCTTCAAAATCATTCATACGTTCAACATTCAACAAATAGTTTCACTCCATCTCTCTTCCTATGATCTCCAAGACGAAGGAGTTCTCCCTTACATTCAGTTTTGCTTAGAACGATACGATATCAACCCCTCTAGTATAGCATTTCAACTGACAGAAGGGATTGATGCACTCAAAAACAAAAACGTTTTCACATCCATTAAAACTCTCCAAACCAACGGACACAAAATAATACTTAATAACTTTGGATCAGGTCAATGCAATTTATCCCTTCTACTGTTACTTCAGCCTGACTGCATCAAGCTTCACGCTGATATCATACAAAAAACCGAAACTGATTCTATATATCAAAGGATTATTGAAAAAATGATAGAAATCATCCATCAAATCGGATCCAAGGCCATTGCATCTGATATTACATCAGAAACGCAAAAAAAATTTCTCAAAAGCATCTATATTGATTATCTCCAAGGACCTCTTTTTCATGAACCATTTGAGATCAATAACACTCTCGATCAATTTATAGACACCAAGGATAACTTATGCTAGAAGATTTATTAGCAACATTAAAACAAAAAAAGAACTTTTCAATACTGTTTGTCGAAGATGAAGCAATGATACGAAAGCCAATGCAAAATATGATGCAGCGGTTATGCAGCGAAGTCGTCTCTTCCAATGATGGTGCAGAAGCATTGGATATCTATCGCGAACACCCCTTTAGTGTTGTCATTACCGACTTGCAAATGCCCAATATGAATGGGGCAGAATTGATTAAAAACATTCGTCTCATCAACCCTAATCAGATCATCATTGTTATCACTGCATACAGAGATGGAGAAGAGATTCGACAAGCACAGCAATTCGGTGTTGACTACATTGTCGCAAAACCTCTATCTCTCTCTTCATTTATCGACGTTATGCAAGAGATAGTTACGAAAATTGACTAAAATAATATGCAACTAAAATGCAACACTTTAATGGTATAAATTTAGTAAGACACAATAATATTTAAAGCAACAAGGTTACCAATGGAACACAATAAGCTTCCTCTCTCGATTTTGCTCGTAGATGATGAACCTACCATTTTAACCCTTTTGCATCGGATGTTGCGTCATAAAATTGAGCATATTTATCAAGCCTCAGATGGTGTTGAAGCGCTCAAAATTTTCCAAGAACACTCCATAGATATGATTGTGAGCGACTACAGTATGCCCCGCATGAATGGAGTATTACTCTTACAAGAAATCAGACTACTCAACAAACATATCCCTTTTCTATTGTGTACTGCCCTCGCAGATCATGATGTTTTAATCAAAGCAATCGAATATGGTATAACATCAATCATCTCAAAACCAATACAATCTGAAATACTCTTTGAAAAAGTAAGCCAAATAGCATCTGAAAAAGCGGCGACAATTGACCTTTTACTACAAAAAGAGATGTTTGACGCAAAAATCCAAGCTGAAAAAAAATACTTGGATGAGATTCTCAATCATGTAGACAGTATCGTTTCAATGGCGAGTCTTGAAGAAAAACTTTTATTTGCAAACAATAAATTTTTCCAAATTTCTCCTTATGACAATTTTGCCCATTTTAAACAACACCATGATTGTATCTGTGATATTTTTGAACGACGAGATGGATTCCTTAAGCCTATCATGGAGGGAAAATATTGGATCAACTACGTTGAGGACAATCCAAAAATAATCCATAAAGCAATTATCCGTGATCGTCAGACACAAGAACGAATTTTTAGTGTAAAAACTCAGCAAGTTACTAATTATACATCAGATATTTATGTCATCACCTTGACGGATATCACTGAACTTGAAGAAGCAAAAGAAAAAGCGCAAGCAGCGGTAAAAGCAAAAGGGGAGTTTCTCGCCAACATGAGTCATGAAATTCGTACACCAATGAATGGGATTTTAGGATTTACCTCCTTGCTTCAAAAAACACAACTCAATGAAAAGCAATCACATTATCTTGATTTAATTGATACCAGCACACAGACACTTTTAAATACTGTCAATGACATCCTAGACTACTCCAAACTCGCAAGTGGAAAATTTGAGCTCGATACGACACCAGTTCATCCTATCGATGCATTGAAAAAAATCGGCGAAATTTTTACTCTCAAAATGGAAGAAAAAGGGATAAACTACACCATCAGTGTTGACCCTATTTTAAAGTCATGTATTAAAATTGATCTTTTAAGACTACAGCAAATCATCACGAACCTCATCTCTAATGCAATCAAATTTACTCCATCAGGAGAAAATATCCATTTTTATTCACGTTCATTACTCCAAAATGACAAAGAAATCAAACTTCGTATCGGCGTCAAAGACACTGGAATTGGAATTGAAAAATCCAAACAAAACCTTATATTCCAATCCTTTTCACAAGCTGACAGTTCAATTACTCGAAAGTATGGTGGAACAGGGCTTGGCTTATCGATTTGTTCACAACTTGCCGTATTAATGAAAAGTGAACTTAAACTTTTAAGTGAAGAGGGAGTTGGAAGTGATTTTTATTTGGACATATGGGTACCAATATGTGCTGACAATGAACTGTATGAACTTAATAATACAGCAGAAAAACCCATTGAAAAAATATCGTTTGATGCCAAAGTTCTGTTAGCAGAAGACAATGAAATAAACCAAATTTTATTTCAAGAAATTTTATCTCAATACGATATTCAAACGGAAGTAGCAAACGATGGGAAAGAAGCGTTGCGAAAAATTCTCAAAACTCCTTATGACCTCATATTAATGGACATCAATATGCCAAATTTAGATGGAGTAAAAGTACTTAAACTTGCACGATATCAAAATATTCAAACTCCAATTATTGCACTAACGGCAAACGCCATGGCAGGTGATCGTGAAAAGTATCTCGAAGTTGGATTTGATGAATACCTAACCAAACCGCTTGATTTCAACGAAGTCAAGCGGGTTTTAGTGCACTTTTTATCAAGTACAGATCATAATCATTCACATACTATTGACAGCAACATCGAACTCGAAGATGATCCCCATTTTAGTGCCCAGAGAATAAAAGCCGCCCTTCCCTTTGCTGACGACATTTTGGATACATTATTGGAAAAATATTTGGTTATTTCAGTAACCCTTCTTGATGCATTGATTAATGCAGTTGAAAATAATGATGTAGAACAAATCATATTTAATGCTCACACAATACGAGGTATCGCAGCAAACTTACGTCTCGAGAGTGTTTATTCTCTCTCAACATTGATCGAAACATCCACAACTACATTTTCACATACAGATTACGCACTAAACATCAAAGAGCTACAGACTGTTATGGAATTAACAGCAACAAAAATTCGTCATTATCTCTCAAGTGTCCACACGCAATGATTCTTACTAAAAATAAAACTCTATCGTCTGTCATCCGAAATGAATATGTACGATCTATTGTTTTTCCTCTCTTAATTATTGAGCTTACTCTTCTTATCGCCTATTTTTGGAGCAACAATTTTGTCAACACTGGGACACAAACTGCACTTATAGATGAAACAAAGATCAATATTCAAGAAATCAGCAAACGTTCAGCTTTAATTATCAACAATGAATTCAAAACTGTCTCAGACACCACAAAACTTTTTCAATCTCGTCATCAAGAGTTTTTTGATAGATTTAATACTTCACATACTACACGTTCGGATGACTCCTACATAACAACTGCTGACGGTGTAATCAATAACCTAAAAATCTCCGAGCAACAATGCACTCTCTTTTATTCCAATGTATTCAAAAACAAGCCCAATCGCCTCCAAAAAGCAATTGTATCTCAAGAACTCGATCCTTTTTACAACAGCATCCTCTCAATCAACAACAACATCGTTCAAGTCTATTTCAACAGCCATGACTCAATGAACCGCTTGTGCCCGTATATGGACGATGCACTCAATCAATATCCTCATGATATTAATATACCGACTTATAATTTTTATTACCTTGCCGATCAAAAACACAACCCGAACAAAAAAGTTGTATGGACCGATGCATATCTAGACCCTGCTGGAAAAGGATGGATGATTAGTGCCATTGCTCCAGTCTATCAAAAAGATTTTTTAGAAGGAGTAGTCGGCATAGATATCACTCTGGAAAAAATTCTTCTTAACATTCTCTCAATCAAACTCCCCTATACCTCTTTTGCCCTCTTGGTAGATAAAGAGGGAAATATAATTGCAATGAACCAACAACTTGAACCCATAGTGGGCATCAAAGAACTCACAGGCCATAACTATAATAAGCCCATCAAAGAAACTATCAGCAAGCCAAAAAATTTCAATATTTATAAACAAAACAATCCTCTGATTCAAAAAATAGGAACTGTTGTACAATCTAATACTGCAATCGATGAATTTCACAGCGAACAACACAATTTTATGATTACTCAAAATACCATCAATGAAACAGGATGGAAACTTATTTTACTGGTCGATGAAGATTCGCTTCTTGCAAACACAGTTACATTAAAAAATAAAATTGATAATCTTGGCTATATTATACTAAGCTTGATGGCAGCCTTCTACATCCTCTTTTTTATTATGATTATCCGACGATCACAGAAATTTTCAAAAGTTATTTTAGATCCAATTAAAAACCTTGTGGATGCAACTACTATACTTAAAAACGATCTTCAAAGCGTCAAAGTTCAATACAGTAAAATTCATGAAATTGATGCATTAATTGATAATTTTTGTCTTATGGGTGATGATTTGATCGATTTGTACTCTTCGATGCAAAAGCGAATTCAAGAAGGAATCAAAAAAAATCTTGAAACGCAAAAAGTAATGATTTATCAATCACGACTGGCTGCCATGGGAGAGATGATCAGTATGATTGCCCACCAGTGGAGGCAACCCATTAATGTTATTGCCCTTGAATCTAACAATATATTAATTGACATAGAGCTCAAAACAATACATGAAACTACACTGCGTGAAGCAATCTTAAGTACGCTCCACCAAACGCAAGAACTCTCTAAAACCATTGATGATTTTAGCAATTTCTTTCGTCCAGAGAATAGTGTTCATAAAATTGAGTTGCAAACACTATTTCATGATGTCAATTCCGTTATTGGGAAATCCCTCACTTATGACAATATTATTCTTGAAATACCCAAAGAGACTCAAATTGTTCTTATCACCTACTCTCGTGAATTGATGCAAGTACTCATTAATTTAATTAAAAATTCTAAAGATGCCTTTGAAGAAAATCCAATCAATACCAAAAAAATAACCCTCAATGCAGTTCAAAAAGAGAATGAAGTCACCATCACAGTATGTGACACCGCAGGCGGCATAAACACAAATATCCTTGATCAAATTTTTGATCCCTATTTCAGCACCAAAAAAGATAAAAATGGGACAGGGCTAGGACTATACATGTCAAAAACGATTATCGAAAAACATCTTTTAGGAACTCTTGATGCTCGTAATACCAAAGATGGAGTCTGCTTTTACATCATTCTTCCTTGTTAAGAAACTTTCTCTTTTTAACAACAACGATTTTTGTGATAAAATAAGAATAAATTATCTATTTTCAACATACTTTCAAGACTATTAGACTAGAATTTAGAGATATACAGATGGTTATTTTTTTATAAAAGGCGGTTGCAGTATGATATTTATATTATTTTTAACATCTTCAGCTCTCATTTCTTTTATTGACGCTAAACATTCACTTATTCCTGATTATATTGTTATTCCTTCAATCGTTTTTCTAGCTGGATTAAAGTGGCTAGATGACACTCTTTTCTACACCGACCTAATTGCAATGTTAATCGTTTTTATCCTTTTTTTAATACCAATTGTGTTGGGAATGAATTTTGGTGGTGGAGATTTACGCTTTGGTGCTTTTTGCGCATTATTGACAGGTTTAGAATACGTAGGCTATTTTATTGCTCTAGCTGGAATATTACACCTGCTTTTATTACTCGTTTTACAAAAAAAAGAGTTCGGATTCGCCCCAGCGATGAGCGTAAGTGCATTGAGCGTCTATGGAGTCTTTTATGCGTAAAGGTTCAGTAGCAATCGTCCCTTTACTTTTGGCACTCATGCTCTTCTTTTGGTTTATCTGGTTCTTAGGTCGAGAAAATGACACTTTGCTACAAATCAACAAAATCGAAAACGTTCAGCACATTCAAGAAGAACTGGTTATTTCGGCAATGCAGCAGCGTTTGGCGTTAGAACAAATGCATCCGGATTGGAGTACCGCACAGCTCGATGAAGC
>CAMBHX010000057.1 GCA_945867285.1 Sulfuricurvum sp. IAE1 | reverse complement strand
AACGGATTGTAATACTGCAAACTAGATAGGCCTTAATACAATGACTGGATGTGCTCCACATCATTCCAACTTAATTCCTTTTGGCTGGATGTTGTGAGGATATGACGCATATAGCGAGCGAATACATCAGTTTCAATGTTGACTCGTGTCCCTTTTTTATAGCTTCCAAAGAGTGTTTCGCGCATAGTGATAGGAATAATGGTGAGGCGAAAGGCATTTTTTAGAACCTCATTGACAGTGAGACTTACCCCGTCGATAGTGATGGAACCCTTGGGTGGGATGAGGGGGATAAACTGTGGATCAACATCAATAATCACATCATAGCTATTTCCATTATCACTAATAGTAGAAATGGTTCCGATGGTATCGATATGCCCTTGGACGATATGCCCCTCGAAGCGATCTCCCATCATCATTGCGGGCTCTATGTGCACATTTCCGTTGAATTTTTCAGTTGCAACGTGGGAGAGAGTTTCAGGGGACAATTCAACTGTAAATCCATCAGATTCGATGCTCACGACCGAGAGACATGTTCCATTGATGGCAATAGAATCTCCGAGCTTTGCAGGGTGTTTTGCTTTGAGTACGAGGCGATTTTTTGCAAAACTTTTGACCTGAGCCATTTCTCGAATCAATCCTGTAAACACGTATAGCCTTTTTCAATATTTTTAAATTGTCGTGCGGAAAATCCTAGAAATACTGCATTGAGTTGTATTATTTTAACCAGATTTTTATAAGGATTATTCATAAGCTCTTTCATAACTTTTAAACGCATCTCTTTTTTGGTAGTAAGATGATGGTTTCTTTTCTGGTCTATTCTAATTGCTTTGATATAATTCAAAAATCGGATATGTTTGGGAGAAAACGTGAGATTGGTACGGCTTACCATACAATTTTTCCCTCTTCTTGGAGACTTGCGATAATGCTTTTGGCTTTCTCGTGACCATTGTAGGCAGCTTTGCGACACCATTCCAACGCCAAATCATGATCGGTATCACACCCAAGCCCTTGATCGTACATAAGACCTAGATTGTATTGACTCTCAGAAAGATTTAGGGCGGCTGCTCGACTAAAACAGATAAATGCTTTTGAGTAGTCTTGTATCACGCCATGCCCCTCTTTGAACAGGACTCCTAGATTGTTAAATGCTCCAGCATGACCGCGTTTAGCGGCTTCTTCGTACCAAAAAGCGGCTTCGGAGAAATTTTGAATACACCCAAGTCCACGCTCAAGACTTAAAGCGGCTTCATATTGTGCTTGAGGAAATTCCCTCACGGCAGAGCGCATGAGAAGTTCGTGGGATTTGAATTGATCATGCGCCACCACAACTCCATCAGCATACATGAGGGCGAGATTAAACAGTGCCGCGGGTTCTTCAAATTCAGAGGCGCAGAAGTAATATTCATACGCTTTTTCGAGGGATTTTTCGACCCCCATACCGTTTTGGTGCATATAGCCCAATGATGAGAGGGCGGTAGGATTGTTTTGGTGAGCCAAAACCGTAAAGTGTTCAAGGGCTTTTATGTAATCTTGGGCATTAAAAGCCTCAAATGCAGTTTCAATGGTCATAAAAATAGGTCCGTTTTTGGAGAAATTATAGCGTACGGGCTCTTAACGCCGTACTTTTCTATCTCCGCGTTGTTTTTCTTTAAGTTTATCAATAACGCTTTTAAGTTGCTCTTTGTGTGCCAAAAGGTCATCTCGAATAAGATGCTCTTCGTCACCATCGACTCTGGGATCAAACTCTATAGGAGTAGGGTCATAGTTTTTTAGTAACTCTTCGAGGGTTTTTGGTCTGTCCATAAGCTGTCTCGTCATCAAAAATTTTGCTTAATTGTAAAACAGTTTTCCTTTAAATTTTAGTCCTTTCAATTATAATCGTTATAATTACGATAATAATTTACAAAAAGTAGTAATAATGCAATATGATATAATCGTAGTCGGTGGTGGTCATGCAGGTATTGAAGCCGCACTTTCCAGCGCACGCATGGGACGCAAAACGCTGATGATCTCGATGTTGGCCGAGCAAGTTGGGGCGACGAGCTGTAACCCTGCTGTGGGTGGTTTGGCCAAAGGACATTTAGTTCGAGAACTTGATGCTCTAGGGGGTGAGATGGGATTGCTCACCGATGAGGCTGGGATACAGTTTCGTATTCTAAACATCACTAAAGGGCCAGCCGTTCGCGGAAGCCGTGCGCAAATCGATATGGATCATTACCGAGTAGTTGCTCGTAATACTATATTGACTACCCCCAATCTCTCGCTGATCCAAGAGACTGCTACAGCACTTATTATCGAAAACGACACTGTTGTTGGGGTTACCACTCATTTGCTCAACGACTATCGAGCCAAAAAAGTGATTTTGACCACAGGGACATTTCTCAATGGTATGATCCATATTGGTGAAATTCGTCAAGAGGCGGGGCGTTTTGGAGAGTTTGCGGCAAAAGGATTGACTGAATCGTTACGTGAGCATGGCATAAACGTCGGACGTCTCAAAACGGGAACATGCCCTCGTGTGGACAGTTCTTCGATTGATTTTAGCGTCATGGAGATCCAAGACGGGGATGAACTTCCTAATCCATTTAGCTTTCGCACTGATCGAGAAGCATTTGCCCGTGACAAAAAGCAACTCCCGTGTTATATCGCTTACACCAACGAAGATACGCA
The DNA here is from genome assembly GCA_945867285.1 of Sulfuricurvum sp. IAE1. Lineage (GTDB taxonomy): Bacteria > Campylobacterota > Campylobacteria > Campylobacterales > Sulfurimonadaceae > Sulfuricurvum. The sequence continues at coordinate 7,006 of CAMBHX010000057.1, read as the reverse complement.
CACCCTCATCGAGGGCAACTTCCACCGAGCGCCGCTATTTACGGGTCAAATCGAAGGGGTGGGCCCACGCTATTGTCCCAGCATCGAAGATAAGATTAACCGTTTTCGAGACAAAGAGCGTCACCATCTCTTTATCGAGCCTCAAACTGCACAAAATACGGAGTGTTACATCAACGGTATGAGTACCTCCTTACCCCCTGACGTACAGCGCCAGATGATCCATTCGGTGCATGGGATGGAAAATGCCAAAATCGTCCGCTATGGGTATGCTATCGAGTATGATTATGTTGACCCTACTGAGTTAAAACACACGCTAGAGACCAAAAAAATCAAAAATCTCTATTGTGCAGGGCAAATAAACGGTACAACAGGCTACGAAGAAGCAGCAGCACAAGGGTTGATGGCAGGTATCAATGCTAGTTTGTCGCTCGAAGGTAAAGAGCCGCTCATTTTACGTCGAGATGAGGCGTATATTGGCGTTTTGATCGATGATTTGGTGACCAAAGGGACCAAAGAGCCATACCGTATGTTTACTTCAAGGGCAGAGTATCGATTACTTTTACGAGAAGAGACAGCCGATTTGCGCTTGGGCCGTTATGGGTATGAGTTGGGACTAATTGATGAAGTACAAATTGAACGTATCGAGCTCAAGCGATCCCAAATCAATGCAGGGCTAAAACTTTTAGAAGAGACAATATTTACTCCTAATAAAGAGTTTTTAGCTTTCTTAGAGAGTATCGATGAAGAGCGTATTAGCGATAAAATCACAGGGACACAGCTGGTGTCACGCAAGAGTTTTGAGCTGGAAAAACTAACAAAGCTTATCCCTGGTTTTGCTCATTTAGATCTATATATTCAAGAACAAATCCTCATTGAAGCCAAATACGCTCGTTATGTCGAAAAACAAAGTGAGGATGTTGAAAAAATGTCCCGCATGTTGCACATTGCCATCCCTGAAGGTTTTGATTTTGCCTCTGTTTCAGGACTTTCGAACGAAATCGTCAGTAAGCTCAATACATTCAATCCCCCCACCTTGCAAGCTGCCTCTCAGATCAGTGGGATGACTCCTGCTGCTTTGGATATTTTGCAGATTTATATCAAAATGGCAAGCAAAAGGTAATGACAAAAAAACTATATTAAATTTTTTGATTTTAGTTTACAATGAGAGAATAACAAGGAGAAGATATGAGAACTTTTTACTACGTCCATACAGGACATCGAATTGGATTGGATCGTTTTCACCGTGCGGTTGCAATTGTAAATGAGTTGCAAAAAACGATTGATATAACATTGCTATGTTCTGATTTTCGTATTGCAGGTGAAGCAAAAAATTATGGAATCAAACGAGCCACTAGTGTTGATGTAGTACGTAATATTCCTCAGATCGCTCATCATGGTGATAAGATTATTTTTGATTCTGCGGAAGTAAATCCAACGTTACTGGAGGATATGATAAGTTATTTTTCTACTTTTATACGGTTAAGTGATGATCCTTTGGATGTCCAATATGACAAAGAATTTGTGATTTCACCGTATTTGAATGGAGAACGCATCTGTAATGATAGTGTTATTGCAGATAAATATTATACAAAACTACCCAAAACCATTCCTGTAGCTCTCTTTTTTGGAGATGATGATTATGAAAAAGATTTAGAAATAAATCAAAAGATGTTTTCTGATTTAAATATGGATTTATTGATGGGGTATTATCATTTTCTGGGTTACGAAAAACAACTTTTGTCGAGTTTTAAAATGATTCATGAGTGTGAAGTGTATGATGAGGTGATTATGGGTACTGATGTGCTTATAAGTGCTTCACCTACAGCGGTACTTCAAAATCTCTGCAGTGGAGGTCATCCTATCTTTCTTCAGCGCCCTGATTATGTCAGAGACTTTATTCCTCTCTTTACTGCATTAAATATTCCTATTATAGAGGGATACGATAAGGATAAACTTATGAAAGTTATAAGCAATTGCCTATCAAATAGTTATCAAAATGTCCCAAAAAGTACCGAAAAAGTAACAAAATTCATTCTTGAAGCTTTAAATTTAGGGTAAGTTAAACGATTTAAGTTTATCATACCCCTAGATAAATTTAGTTTACAAGTGGGTGTAGTCATGATGGATGAAAGTAGAAGAGGCTTTATTGGTAAAGCTTTCGGTGCTGTCGCTGCTGTGGGCGGGGTTGCCTCGTTAATTGCGATGAAAAAAACATGGGATCCGCTCCCAAGTGTTATGTCGGCAGGTTTTACAACTGTAGACGTATCCGGATTAGAAGCGAATAAATTAGAAATCGTTGTATGGAGAGGTAAGCCTATTTTTATCCTTAAATACAGCGCAGATATGGCACCAACAGATGGCAGAAGTGTCAAAGTAGGTGAAAACTACTATTCTGTAATGGTAGGATTATGTACTCACTTGGGTTGTATTCCAGCCTACCGCTGTGACAAGCAAGATTTTAAATGTGCTTGTCATGGTGGAGAGTTCTCAGCAGATGGCGTACAAACTTTTGGACCACCTCCGAAACCACTTGAAATTCCTCCCTATAAAATCGATGGTACAACATTAGTTTTGGGCGAAGAGGGTCCTGAATATAAAGCTATGATGGCAAAAGCAGGGGGGGTATAAGATGGCAGAGTTTAAACAAGCAGACTCGATGTACGAGTGGTTTGACCAGCGTCTAGGGATTGACAAGTTCCTAAAAGTAATGATGACAGAATACTGGATCCCTAAAAATATCAACTTTTTGTGGGCTATGGGTGTTTTGTTGACCGTTATGTTTACGATTCTTTTGGTTTCGGGTCTATTTTTGTTGATGTACTACAAACCTGATATCAATATGGCATTTGACAGTGTTAACTACACGATTATGCAAGAAGTTGCCTATGGTTGGTTATTTCGTCATATCCATGCTGTGGGTGCATCGGTAGTCTTTTTGATTATTTATATCCATATGTTTACAGGTATCTACTATGGCTCATACAAAAAGGGTCGTGAGATGATCTGGATCTCTGGTATGTTGTTGTTTGTTCTCTTTTCAGCTGAGGGCTTTAGTGGTTATATGCTTCCATGGGGACAAATGAGTTATTGGGCGGCGTACGTTATTACTGAGATATTTGGTGGTATTCCTCTTATTGGCGGTGATTTAGTGGTGTGGATCCGTGGAAACTTCTACGTATCCGATTCGACATTGACTCGTTTCTTTATGCTTCACGTCTTATTGATTCCCCTTGCTATTTTGGGGACGATTGTATTGCACTTCTATGCATTGCGTTTTCCTCACGTTAACAACCTTGATGGTGAGTTCTTTGATTACGATGCAGAAGCTAAAAAATATCTTGACGGTAAAAAAGTAGAGTCTAAAGTAGTTCCATTTTGGCCAGTATTTTTGTCCAAAGATTTCTTTGTTCTTGGCTTCTTTTTACTCTTTTTCTTTTACTTGACATTCTTCCATTTCAATTTTGCAATGGATCCTGTTAACTTTGACAAAGCCGATGGCCTTAAAACACCTGCACACATCTACCCTGAGTGGTATTTCTTGTGGAGCTATGAAGTTTTACGTGGGTTCTTCTTTGAAATCGCTGGAATTTCAGGTAAATCATTGGGCCTTATCGCGTTTGCAGTAGCACAAGCGGTATTCTTTTTGATGCCATGGTTGGATCGTTCGCCTATGGTAAAACCTGCCAATCAACGCCCGTATTTTAAATACTGGTTTTGGTTCTTGATGGTTGATTTGATTGTTTTGACGATTTATGGAAAACTTCCTCCAACCGGTACTAATGCATGGGTTGGTTTTGCATCGTCAATTACCTTCTTGTCACTGTTTATTGCACTACCATTTATCACTAAAGCCGAAGGCAAAAAAGTAGGGGGCAAATAATATGAAAGAGTTGAAAATATTAGCTGTTCTTGCTGTTCTTGTAGGAATTACGTACTACGGTATTGAGCCGTATGCACACCACGAGATGCATCCTCCTGTTGCCCCTGCTGATTTTACCTATAACGGTAAACAAGAAGTGGCGTTGTACACTAAAACTATGGATGAGAAATTAGTTGCTGCAACAGAAAATGTAGCAGTGCAAACAGCAGAATTGGCAAAAGCTACCGATGCTAAAGCCAAAGAAGCCATCACCAAAAAGCTTGAAAAAGCCAAATCAGAAGTTGCAACATTGCCTGAGACTGCCAAAGCTGAAGCGCAACGACGAACTGATTTTTGGAAAACAGCCAATCATACAGCAGCATTAGAGGGCAATGTTACCAACGGTAAAGTCTTGGTCGATGCCAACTGTATCGCATGTCACGGTATTGATGCTGCTGGAATGCCAATGGCAATCTCTAATGCAGATGCGGCTGCGAGCTATGGTGTCGTACCACCTGATTTGAGCAGTGCAGCAACTATTTATGACGCTAAGTATTTGGCGGCATTTATAGCAAGTCCTGTAGATGCGATGCATATTCAAGAGAAATATTCTCCTGAAAGTGGCAAGACATTTCCAATGCCTTCTTACAATTGGATGCAGCCTCAAGAGATTGCCGATGTAGTAGCGTACCTCAAATCATTGTCAGTGAAAAAACTTGAAGGTAAAGAGGCTCATAAAGCAACTTTTGAAGCAGCGTGTGGACGTTGTCACAGTATGCAGTATGCCAAATTTGAGTCAACAACTCCAGCAGATGCACTAAAGACATACATGGGGACAACACCTCCTGATTTGTCTCAATATATCAAAAGTCGTGGTGAACACTATTTGCATGACTTTATCAATGATCCTCAAGCGTTATTAGCAGGTACCGCTATGCCTCGTGTAGGTTTGACTGAAGTTGCACAGCATGATGTTATCGCCTATATGGAAGAGATTGGTGATCCTAAAAAGGACGAGCGTATCTCTTTAGGGATTTATACCTTGGCATTCACACTCGTTTTTGCTATCCTCGGGTACCTTTGGAAGCGTAAAATCTGGTCAGAAGTTCACTAGTTTTTCCAACAAGCATCGTAGCAATTACGATGCTTGACCCGCATCAACCCAATTTCTCGCTAGTTTCTCTATAATAATTCCAGTATTTTAAACTATTTTTGATTTCTCAACCGTTTTTGGATTACGTTATGGTACTCTTGCGGCAACTAAAGGAATATATGTGTTAATAGATAGCTATGGACGTACCGTCGATTATTTGAGAGTTTCAGTGACCGAGCGGTGTAATTTTCGATGTCAATACTGTATGCCTGAAAAGCCTTTTTCGTGGGTTCCCAAAGAAAATTTATTGAGCTTTGAAGAGCTATTTGAATTTATAAAAGTCTCCATCGATGAAGGGGTGAAAAAAATTCGTATTACCGGTGGTGAGCCTTTATTACGTGAAGACCTTGATCGATTTATTAAAATGATTCATGATTATAAAAATGATATTGATTTAGCGATGACAACAAATGCCTATTTACTCAAAGGTGCTGCGCAAAAACTTTACGATGCAGGACTTCGTCGTATCAATGTATCCATCGATTCCCTTATACCTGATGTGGCAGAGAAAATTGCCAAAAAAGATGTTTTGAGTCACGTCTTGGCAGGAGTTGAAGAGGCATTGCGTGTCGGTTTGCGTGTCAAAGTTAATATGGTCCCTATGAAAGGGATGAACGACAATGAGATTTTAGATGTATTAGAGTTTTGCAAAGAGCGAAAGATGACAGTACGATTTATTGAGTATATGGAAAACGTACATGCCGAGGTAGATATCAAAGGGATGCAAAGCCCTGAATTACTAGAGATTATTGGTAGCCGATATACGTATGTCGATCAAGGATTCGATGGGCATTCACCGTCACATTATTACAAACTCGATGATGGATATGAATTTGGGATTATTGAACCGCATAAAGATGATTTTTGTGCCAAATGTAACCGTATCCGCCTCACTGCTGAGGGAAATCTCATTCCGTGTTTGTATTTTGACGAAGCGATGAGTATTCGTGATGCCGTACGTCGTGGAGATATCAAAGAGGCTGCTTTGGTACTCAAAGAGGTTATTCGTACCAAGCCTGAAAAAAACCGCTGGTCTGATCCTGATGGAGAGTTGTCCAAACGTGCTTTTTATGAGACGGGGGGCTGATGCTGTATTTAGTAGAACATTTTTACTCCATTCAAGGTGAGGGGAAATACACAGGCGTGCCATCGTTGTTTTTCCGTTTTGGAGGGTGTAATCTCAAATGTGAGGGATTCGGGTGTGTTGAAAAAACCCCCAATGGTGAAGAAATTGTCGGATGCGATACTGTCTATGCAGTCGATCGCCGCAGTTTTGGAAACTTATGGATGGAAATCGAAGAACTACAAACGCTGATATGGATTATGAATGGTTATAAACTCCCACCTCATGTAGATGTGGTTCTGACTGGCGGTGAACCATTGATCTATGCCAATGAACCAATATTTATTGAATTCATTGAACATTTGATAGCGAGTGGGCATCGAGTGACGTTTGAGACCAATGCGACTATTGCTCCTGATTTTAATAAATACCCATTTTACAAAGAAGTAACTTATGCGCTGTCAGTCAAGCTATCTAACAGTGGTGAGCCGTACGAGAAACGGGTTAAAAATGAGGTGATTAGTGCTATTGTCGCTAACACACGAGGGAGTTTTTTTAAATTTAGTGTAGATGAACCATCGCTAGGTTGCGCCATGGAAGAGGAGATTGATGATATAATTATCCATCATCCTTATGTTAGCACCTATTGTATGCCCTTAGGTGGTGATAAAGCACATATTGAAGCTAACTGTGAAGCGGTGATCGAGCTGTGCAAGCGCCGGGGTTTTATCTACTCTGATCGTTTGCATATTCGTATTTGGGATCAAAACCATGGAGTATAAATGATTATCCGCAAACTTTTTAAATTTGAAAATGCCCATATTGTCCGTGGATGTTCGACGCAGCGTTGTCGGGCATCACTGCATGGACACTCCTACAAAGTCGAAGTGCTTTTTGAATCTGATTATCTTGATAATGGTCAAATGGTCTA
>CAMBHX010000056.1 GCA_945867285.1 Sulfuricurvum sp. IAE1 | reverse complement strand
AGGTTGTTGTTGGTCTTCGCAAAGATGGTAGCTCATGGGCAAAAGCTGAAGCAAAAGGGTTCAAAGTTATGACAGTTGCTGAAGCATCTGCGTATGCTGATATGGTTATGATTTTATTGCCAGATGAAAACCAAGCTGAAATCTATGCCAATGAAATCGCTCCGAACCTAAAATCAGGTGCAACTATCGCATTTGGCCACGGTTTCAGCATCCATTATGGACGTGTAAAACCTGCTGCTGACATTAATGTTACTATGATCGCTCCAAAAGCTCCAGGACACACTGTCCGTAGTGAATTTGTTCGTGGTGGCGGGATTCCTGATTTGATCGCTGTTGGTCAAAATCCAAGCGGAACGACTCGTGATTTGGCTCTCTCTTATGCATCTGCTATTGGTGGTGGACGTACAGCTATCATCGAAACAACATTCAAAGACGAAACTGAAACAGATCTTTTTGGAGAGCAAGCGGTTCTTTGTGGTGGTGCAGTATCTCTCGTTCAAGCAGGATTTGAGACATTGACTGAAGCGGGTTACGCTCCTGAATTGGCCTATTTTGAGTGTCTTCATGAGTTGAAACTCATCGTTGACTTGATGTTTGAGGGCGGAATTGCAGATATGCGTTACTCTATCTCAAACACAGCGGAATACGGTGACTACGTAAGTGGTAAACGTGTTATTAATGCTGAATCAAAAGCAGCTATGAAAGAGATCCTAAAAGAGATCCAAGACGGCCGTTTTGCAAAAGACTTTATCCTTGAGGGACAAGCTGGATACCCACGTATGAATGCAGAGCGTGCCAATGCACGTGCATCACTTATTGAGCGTACAGGTGTTAGTTTACGTGCTATGATGCCTTGGATTTCTAAAAATAAAATCGTTAATCAAACTACAAACTAAACCTTTTTTCGTCATTCCCGATTTAGTCGGGAGCCCAGTTCCTAAAATCCTAATATGGATATTTCTAAATGCGTAAACGCTTTCCTTCTCTTTTTGATCCGAAATACCGTATTGTTTTTCTTTTATCATTAATGGTTCTTGTTATTGTTGTTGGGACAGTATGTTTGTTTATATTGCAGCAAGTAGAACATCCCTCGAAGAGAATGAAATATCCGACTCTGGATGATAAAAACATCTCTTTTGTTGATAGCAATAAAACTATTGAAAAAGTGCAACAATTGCAAAAAAGAGCCGTTGAGATAGTCAAAAAAGAAAAGGAAATCCCAATTATTCAAGAGATGAGAAAATTAGAAGAAAAACCAATAGTCCCATTGGCGTACGAGGAGCAAAACGCCCCTAAAGAGTCCAATAAGCTCCCAAGGTTGGTCATTATTATTGATGATGTATCGTATGATTATGACGTCGCAGCAATTCAATCGGTTGGTCTACCTTTGGTGATGTCATTTCTACCTCCTATTAAGCGACATCCCGAATCAGCACTTTTAGCGCAGGGAGTGAGTGGTCATATGGTGCACTTACCTCTAGAGGCTATGGGCTCTAATGGTGAAGAGGATGAGACGCTGAAAGTTGGGGATTCGGTGGAAAAAATCGCGCAAACTATTCAAAAAATCAAAAAACTCTACCCTTCTGTACGTTACATCAATAACCACACAGGATCAAAATTTACTTCTGATAAAGCTTCGATGGAAAGATTGCTCGAAGTTTTAGAGAGTGAAGGAATTATTTTTGTGGATAGTCGTACGATTGGAAGTACAAAAGCACCAGAGATTTTACTAAAGCAGGGTAAGCGTTATTTGCACAGAGATGTGTTTTTGGACCATCATGATGGTATAGCAAACATCAAAGCTCAAATAAGCAAAGCAGTAAATACCGCAAAACGTAATGGTACTGCTGTTGCAATCGGTCATCCGCGACAGGATACTATAGCCGCTCTTAAACAATCTCGCGAGCTTTTAAAACAAGTGCAGCTTGTTGGAATTGATAAAATCTGACAATTTGTCATATTTTGTATTCTTTTGTTGATTTTTCTCTACAATAAGAAAAAAAATAGAAATGAGTAGTCATGTTTGGGGTTCTAACATCACATATTCCACAGCTTGAGGCCATGAAAAAATATCCTCAAACTCTGTATTATAAAGGGTCATTGGAGTTGTTGCAACGCCCAAAAATTTCGATAGTAGGAACAAGAAATCCAAGTGTGTACACCAAGGTTTATACTCATGAACTTGCTAAAAAATTAGCACTTAATGGTATGGTAGTGGTTAGTGGAGCTGCAGCTGGTGTGGATACGGTGGCCCATGAAGGGGCAAGTATTGACAATACGATTGCTGTGTTACCATGTGGTATTGACATTCGTTATCCAGCTGCCAATAAAAAACTCATAGAGGGAATTGAACGCAATGGATTGACTCTTTCACAGTTTGAGAATGATTTTACAGCAAGGGAGTGGAGCTTTGTTGTGCGAAATGAAGTGGTAGTAGCTCTGGGAGATGTACTTATTATCACTGAAGCAGCATTAGATAGTGGTAGCATGCGCTCGGCTGAATTTGCGATTGAGATGGGGAAAAGTATCTATGTTTTACCTCACCATTTGCGTGAGAGTGAGGGGACACATTGGTTGTGCGCAAGAGGATATGCAAGCGCTATTGAAGATATCGATACGTTTGTGGCACACATCAGTAAAACGGCACTGAATACGCAAAAGGACACCCCTTTTATTGCGTTTTGCCGAACATTACCTACTTATGAAGAGGTGATGGCACGGTTTGCTGGTGATATTTTTCAAGCGGAACTACTGGGTATTGTTGAAGTCAAAAATGGAAGAGTGGTGGTGGTATGAGTTTTAACAAGGATAGTCGTCTATATGAAACCCTTAAAGAGGTATTTGGATTTTCACAGTTTAGAGAACACCAAGAGTTGGCAGTTAAAAGTATTATAGATAATCGTGACATTTTGATGCTATTGCCAACAGGCGGAGGAAAATCGCTGTGTTATCAACTTCCAGCACTGATTCGAGAAGGTGTTACAATAGTCGTATCACCTCTATTGGCATTGATGTACGATCAAGTATCGGCTCTCAAAGTGATGGGGATTAAGGCTGAGTCATTATCATCAATGCAAAATGAAGAGGAAGTGCATAGTATCAAAAGAGCGTTAATTGCACAAAAAATTAAGCTACTTTACGTTTCACCAGAGAGGATGGCAGCTAAAGGTTTTATCGATTTTTTGCTACAACTCAATATTAGTGCATTTGTTATTGATGAAGCCCATTGTATCAGTGAATGGGGACACGAGTTTCGAGACGATTATCGTAAACTTAGTACTATTCGAACTTATTTTCCTAGTATCCCCATAGCGGCTTTTACTGCAACTGCTACATACAAAGTGAAATCTGATATTATTCATCAGCTCCATTTGAACGATCCTGTATTTATAAAAGCGACTGCATTTAGAAAAAATATTGAAATTTTAATCAAAAATAGAGAAGGAAATGGACATAAACAATTGTTATCGATCATTGAGGAAAAAAAGGGAGAGAGTGGTATAGTTTATGCATTTTCTCGAAAAGAGACTGAAGAAATTGCACGATTTTTACGTTCTAAGGGGATAATAACCCGTTTTTATCATGCTGGAATGAACAGTGTTGAGCGAACTGCTGTACACAAAGAGTTTATGAATGATTCACTCCAAGTAGTAGTAGCTACCATAGCGTTTGGGATGGGAATTGACAAAAGTAATATACGGTTTGTTATTCATACTTCGATTCCAAAATCAATTGAAAATTATTATCAAGAAATCGGTCGAGCTGGGAGAGATGGGCTGGACTCTCAAGCTGTTTTGTTGTATTCGATGTCGGATGTTGTCATGCGAAAATCTTTGATTGGAAAAGGTGATGGAAACAGTGACATTAAACGCATGGCATTACAACAACTCCAAGATTGTATACAATTTGTCTGTAGTGACGTTTGTAGACATCGGCGTATTGCTTCATATTTTGGGGATACTATAGAAGATTGCCATGATAAATGTGACCATTGTGAAGATATTGATTCGATACACTATGTGGATATTTCAGTGCAAGGACAAAAATTTTTATCCGCTGTTATGCGAACGTCACAGAGTTTTGGTACGCATTATCTTATCGATATATTGCGTGGCTCATCATCTGAAAAAATCATGGCTAATAAACATCATGTTTTGAGTGTTTATGGCATTGGAAAAGTTAATTCCAAGCAAGAGTGGCTCACAATTGCGAATCGTTTAGTCGAAACTGATGCCTTATTTCAAGAAGATTTTGGAATACTAAAAATTACTAAAAGGGGCATTGCACTTCTAAAAGGAGAGCAAACAATATCAATTAAAGAAACTACTCTTTATCCTTATAAGGGTGTAAAAATACAATCAACAACTAATAAAGAGATAAGAAGTAGTGAATTCGATGCCTTGAGAGGTTTGAGGTACAAAATCGCCAGAGAGGAAAAAATCCCAGCATATGTTATCTTTAGCGACAAGGTTCTTCTTGAAATCTCACTGAAACTACCTAAAAATAGAGATGAGATGTTGAATATTTCGGGTATGGGTAGTGTTAAATATGAAAAATATGGGGAACAATTTTTGAATGCTTGCCGAGAGCTGTCGTAAAGAACTACGTTACGTTCGATCTGAGCCTGTCGAAGATGTTTGCTTTATGGTGTTTTCGATAGGCTGCTTACCACAAACGGAACTTAGATATACTAGTGCCCCGATGCTGGTACTTCAAACCCGTAATGTTTGACGAGATAGTTGGTGATAGTTTGCTGATCTTCTTTGGAGATAGGAGCTTTAAACTCATTTACCATTTTTTGTACGGTTCCTTTCCAGTAAGGGCGACTCTTTTTACCTTGATTAAGTATATAGCCCCAAGAATGACAGATAAGGCAGTATTGTTGTGCAACTTCGTCATGATCACCTTTGGTAACAGGATAGTCGATGTAAGGCATTTCAATTGGTTTAGAAACTTGAGCATAGGTAAAAGACGCGAACAGTGTAATAAGTAGAAGTGTTTTTGACATAGTTTGCCCCTTTAGACGATTTTTATATTGACAACGTCAACAGCATTGTATTGGTACCCACCAGCATTCCAGCCAATTTCATCGACTTGTGGTTGGATATTCCCAATACGGTTGATAGCTCGGGCCATAATTGAAAATTCTCCTTTGGTTTTAGCTTCCCAGTCAAAATTCCACATTCTATAGGCATATTTTCCATTTTCTTTTCCTAGGATACTTTTACTCCAGCTATGTCCACCATCAACAGAAATTTGAACTTCTTTGATTCCCTTACCTTGATCGAAGGCAACACCTGTAATTTTAACTTTGGAGCCTTTTTTAATTTGGGTATTGTCAGAAGGATAACCGATGACCGATTTAACTTTCATAGTTGCTATAGGTTTACGTTTGTATTCAAAATCACTGCCAGAGACAAGACATTCACAATCGTTATCTGGAACGGTATAGGCAATATCCATGAAAAAGCTTTTTTGATAACTCTCTAGGACAGTGATTTCGCTGAGCATTTTGACCCAACTATCTGCAAAATGTCCTGGAATAACAAGACGAAGTGGAAAGCCGTTAAGATAGGGTAAATCTTCGCCATTCATAGAGTAAGCAACCAGTATTTGATCCTCCATGGCTTCAGTTATAGACATTTCACGAAAAAAGTCGGGAGTCTCTTCCATTGCCGGTTTTTCCAAACCATTTAAGCCTACCCATTTGGCAGATTCTTTTGCCCCTGCATGTTCAAGTATGTCTTTCAGGCGTACACCTTTCCAAACTGCACATCCCATAGCTCCATGATCCCACTGGACACCATGGGTTGCGGGACCAACTTCTTTGTAATACATACGGCTATTGCCGCCGCATTGCAATACAGCAGTAATCTCAGTAGGTTCAAATTTGGATTTTAAATCATCAATACTCAGTGATAGGGGAGTAGAAACTGCACCTTTGACTTCAAGACGAAACGTGTTTAAATCAATAAATGTTGGAATGTCTGGCATATGCCATCGGACAAAAAACTCATCATTGGGTGTTATAGGCTGAGTAAAAATCTCGCGTCCCTTGACAGATTTGAGCAAGGGTGGGCGATCAGAGATGGCAACCATTGGTCTTTTTTCAGGGAATGCGATAATAGGCGGAATATATTCAGTAGGAACGATTAAAGGTTTAGCAGGTAATTCTTTACCAATAAGAGTTGAGGCCCCTAATAGTAATCCTGCACCTAGAAAATGTCGTCGATTAAGTTGGCTCATGAAAATACCTTGATGAAAAAGTAGCATAATACTACCATAATTTGCAGTAATTTAAAGTATAAGCATAGCATCACCATATGAAAAAAAGCGGTATTCTTCATTAATAGCTTCTTGGTAAATGCGATGTGTCTCCTCAACACCGATAAAGGATGCCACAAGCATTAATAAGGTGGATTGTGGTAAATGAAAATTCGTTAGGAGATGATTGACTCGTTGTGGGGGATTATTGGGGTGCAAAAAGATATTAGCCTCGCCATTTAGCTCCCCAGAAGTCATGTGATACTCAACGGTACGAGTTGCAGTTGTACCAATGCACAAGAGTGGTTGATCACTTTGTATGAGGGCATAGGCATCAGGAGAAATGGCAAAAAACTCACTGTGCATCGGGTGATCGGTAATAATCTCTGCCTCGACGGGTTTAAATGTCCCTGAACCGACATGAAGGGTTAAAAACGCGTGAGTATGAGCAGCACAAATTACCTTAAATTGCTCGTCAGTAAAATGTAGGGATGCTGTGGGTGCGGCGACAGCCCCCTCATGTAGAGCAAAGACGCTTTGGTATTCGCTTTCATCTTCGCTATTGTCATCACGACCTAGATAGGGTGGCAGTGGAATGTGACCGATAGTATCTAAAATAGGTAAAAGTGCTTCAAAACGCAAGAGGGTTTTATCATGAAAAAAATGTACTTCACGTGAGCCATCATCATTGAGAGTATTCACTCTTACAGTGATATTATTATCAAAAAAAAGTTGCATTTTTTCTTTGACTCGTCCTTTGATGTAGACGTTGATAGTATGGGCATCTAGTGGACGATTTATGAGTAGTTCAACAGATCCACCACTAGCTTTCTTTCCATATAGGCGTGCCTTTATAACTTTCGTATCATTGAAAATCAAGGCACAATGATTGGGGATGAATTGCGCTAGTGCATCAAAGCGCGTATGGATAATAGACTTGTTGATTCGATTATATACGAGCAGACGTGCGTGATCTCGGGGATGAACAGGATGAGTAGCGATGAGACCATCGGGAAGATGATAGTCATAGCTGGAAGTTAAAAGAGGGTCTTTAGTCAATCGTTTCTTCTTCATCCTCACCATTAGAAGGAAGCTCTTTTGGGGCAGGATTAACGGCTCTAACAATCAAAATAGAGATCCCATACAATAAAATCAACGGTAATGCCATGAGGACCTGAGTAAATACTTCAGGTGGTGTCAAGACAGCGGCTATGATGAAAATAAGGACAATAGCGTAGCGGAAAAATCCAATCATCATTTTGTCATCAATGAGTCCCATGAGTGCTAGAAAATAACAGATAACGGGCAGCTCAAATGCAAGACCAAATCCAAACATGACTTTAGTGAAAAATTCAACATAATCTCCAATGTTATACATTGGGACATAGTTTACAGCTCCAAAAGCGATTAGAAATTCAAATGAATATGGGGTTACGATGTAATAAGCAAAAGCAGCACCCATCAAAAACATCCCTGTCCCACCAACTACAAAAGGGATAAGCATCTTTTTTTCATTAGCATAAAGCCCTGGAGCGATGAAAAGCCACAATTGGGCCAAAATAATAGGTAATGCTGCTAAAAGACCTGCAAAAAAGGAGACTTTCATTGCTACAAAAAAGGCCTCAGCAAGGTCTTTTGTGACAATTTGTCCTGCAGCTGCTTTGACTGATATTTTACTAGCTGAGGCAAGTGCATCAATAAGAGGTGCTGTAATCCACTGCAAGATGTTGTCATGAAAATTAAACATAACAAAAAACATAATAATCACAGCCGCAACACTTATGGCCAGACGCTTTCGAAGTTCTATTAGATGGGGCTTTAAATCGTCAAACATTAGGCAATCTCACTATCAAATTCGAGTCTTGGTTGTTGTTTTGTTTTTGGAGTAAAGGTGATCACTTCGGGTGCTTTTGGGGCACTTGGAGTGGTATCAATAGGAGTATTAAGATCAAAGTTGTTTTTCAGCCCCGCTACTTCGCTCCCGATATCGGTCATGTCCGTCATACGTTCGAGCTCATTGCTAGCACTTAACATATCATCTTTGTAGCTCAATGCTTGTTGTTTCATTTCAGAAAACTTCATCTCTTCTTCGAGCGTTGCCTTGGCGTTATTGACCGTCCCTTTGACTTGACGGAAAAATTTGGCAATATCTACCATAGTTGAGGGGAGTTTATCGGGCCCCAATGCCAAAATCGCAATAATAATAATAAGTAAAATCTCGCCAATTCCCATACCAAACATAATAATTGCCTCTTCTATAAAAATCTCAAAAAACGTGTTTTTTGTAGCTTTACGGGATTGCAAAGGTGAAAAGCGTAATAAAAATCAACTGTTTGGTTTTTATAGCTTTGAAACCAAAGGCTATATGCGAAAGCATGACCGAAGGTGTTCTTTGCCACTAAAACGGATGAATTCGTTTTAGTGTGTAACATAAATAATGGGTAATTTTAGCCAAAAAAGATTAAAACCCCTCAATGCACAGTGCAATTTCATCAGCAATGAGAAAATTGGGGTTAAAATAGGTTTCATTTACAATATTTAGGATTTTTTCATCGACAAGCATATTGGCTTGCTTCTGTTGTTTAGGGGTTAAAAGATCTTTTTTGACTCCGACACAGCTGCGAAATCCTAAGAAAAGCTTTTCACTTAAAAGTTCATCAGATGATAGTATTTCGGTATGTATTTCGAGAGGATGAGTGATGTAGTGATCTATGTCATTGGATGGGTAAAGTCTTGTATCGTCCAAAAATCCTACAGCTCCAGCACCCAACCCGATGTAATTTTTCCCTTCCCAATATCCTAAATTATGAGAACTTTGATACGAGCCAAAGTTAGATATTTCATATTGTTTAAATCCTTGTGTCTCAACAGTATCAAAAATCCAGCTAGTGAGCTCTAATTCTTCATGGGACATTTGAGGTGATTTTTCAAAAGCGGTGTGCTCTTCGATGGTGAGGGCATAGAGGCTCATATGATCGATGGGTAGACGCATAGCAATGTTAATATCACTGTGCAAAAGCTCTTGCGTATCACCTAAAACACCATAGATTAAATCCACTGAAAGATGTTTAAATCCTATTTTATCAGCATTTTTTATTGCCTGAAGGGTGTGTTGCGTATTGTGAGCTCGCCCTAATGTTTTGAGCTTCTTTTCATCAAAACTTTGCACACCAAAGCTGATACGATTAACTCCTAGACTTTTCATACCTTCTAGCCAGTCATGTGTTGCACTATTGGGATTGGCTTCTGCTGTTATTTCGGCATTGGGAACTAAAAAAGGGAGAATGGTGTCAAAAATTGGACCATAAAGAGAGTGGTCAACGGTTGATGGAGTCCCGCCCCCAATAAAAACGGTTTCGATGAGGTTATTGGACTGTACGTCAAAGCGAGTCAGTTCGTGTGTTAATTGAATAGCAAGGGCATTCATATAATCTTGACGCTGTGAAAATTTATCGACATAGGAGTTAAAAGCACAATAGGAGCATTTGCTATCGCAAAAAGGGATATGAATGTATAA
>CAMBHX010000055.1 GCA_945867285.1 Sulfuricurvum sp. IAE1 | reverse complement strand
ACTCACTATTATTCCTGCCTATTATTTTGGAGAGCAACTATTAGAATTATTAGCATGGATAAAAGGACATTTCTATCTTGCAATCCCGTTTGTAATCACGATCTTTTTGAGTGTCAGTTATCTATTTAAACGTATTGAAAATAACCTTTTGGAGAAACGCAATGAACGTCGAACTGTTTAAACAACCCCTTACTACAATTCTTTCAGATATTACACTCGAATTTGTCAACCGAAGCCAATGTCTCACTCATCCTCACGCAACTCTTTTGTCAGGTGCGAAATTTGAAGGTAAAAGCGAACAAATATGTCTGCTTCATGAGCATAAACTACTAGTGTGCGGATTAGATAACGAGTCCAATGAAGAGTATCGTATTGCTATGACATTAGCTATCAAAACATTGTCAAGCACCAACTACGCTTCGTTGAAGCTTTCCGCCCCAAAAGAACCATTTTTTCAAGCGACTATCGAGGGAGTGATTTTGGGAGGATATAGCTTCCAAGACTACAAATCCAAACCAAACATCACTGCGTTTAAAAATGTCTATTTCGCCTATAGTAGCGACTATGATTTTGACCATTTTCAATCTATTCTTACCAAAACACTTATCATTTCCAATGCTACCAATTTCACACGAAATCTCGTCAATCAAACGCCTTATGATATGACGCCTATTACTATGAGCATTGTAGCTCAAGAGCTTGCTAATACCAATAACCTAGAATGTACCATTTTAGATATCAATGGCCTCAAAGATGAAAAAATGGAAGCAATGCTCGCTGTTGGACGTGCTTCTGTCAACCCACCTCGCTTAATTCATTTAAGCTATAAACCTTCTAATCCTACTAAAGTTATTACCCTTGTTGGAAAAGGCCTAACATATGATAGTGGCGGACTGAGCCTAAAAGCTGCTACTTCTATGGTAACCATGAAAATGGATAAGGCTGGCGGATGTGCTGTAATGGGGATGATAAAAGCCATCAGTGAGTTAGGCTTGAATATTGAAGTGCATGCCTTTATCGGTGCAGTTGAAAACATGATTGGTGGGGATGCTTACAAGCCTGATGATGTACTAACTGCCAAAAATGGCAAAACAATTGAAGTACGTAATACTGATGCCGAAGGTCGCTTAGTTCTAGCAGATGTACTGGGATATGCCCAAGAAAAAGTCAATGCTGATTATATTTTTGATTTTGCAACCCTTACAGGTGCATGTATGGTAGCTCTTGGATCCTATACCACTGGCGTTATGGGGCACAATGAGAATCTAAAAAACTCTTTTTTGAGCACAAGTGACAACAGTGGTGAATACTGTGCTATTTTACCATTTAACCGACACTTGAAGAAACTTATAAAAAGTGATTTAGCGGATGTGTGTAATGTCTCAAGTAAACCCTACGGTGGAGCTATTACTGCAGCGCTCTTTCTTGATCATTTTATTGATGACAACATGAAAGAAAAATGGGTCCATTTTGACATTGCAGGTCCTGCGTACACTGAAAGTGCGTATGATGTTCACACCTATGGTGGTACAGGCGCAGGGGTAAGAATGATGCTGGAATGGATGATACAATCGAGTAAATAATCTCAATCTTCTACCCATATAGAGTTTTTGGCTATAATTTCGTTTATGAAATACAATCACAATGATCTAATAACAGCTAAAAATAATCTCAATGGGTTACTATCTTTGGCATTCCACCACACTTCTCAAGCGCAGTCAGTTGTTGTGTATGATACTCACTGTAAACTTTCTACGATTTTATCACAAGCTTATCATCTTTCTTTGCCTAATGCTATTATGATTGATTTTAATGCACATGCTCCGGAAGAAATTCTCAGAATTTTTGAAACGTTGCATCCTAATGATTTAGTAGTGCTCGTTCAGTCAACCAGTTTTCGTCTCAATGCATTTCGGATGCGCGTAGAGCTTTTCAAACGCAAACTAAAAGTCATTGAACATCCCCATTTGAGTCGAATGGCTGATAATGAAGTCTCTATATATATTGACTCACTTCATTATGACCGGGATTATTATCATCATGTGGGACATACACTTAAATCAAAAATAGATGCAGCATCTTGTGGTGTGCTTGACAGTGGTGGTGAATATTTGATTTACAACACCCCATTTGAACCTGCCAAGCTCAATATCGGAGATTATACTGATATGGTAAATACAGGTGGACAGTTTCCACTAGGAGAAGTATTTACCGAAGCTCGTGAACTCACAAGCCTCAATGGACGAGTTAAGATTTTTAGCTTTGGTGACGTGACCTATAAGCTTAATTATCCAGCTACACCTATTACATTAATTGTTCATGAGGGAAAAGTCGTGGGGTGTGAAAATTCCACACCCGCTTTTGACCAAATACTCTTTAATATTCAACGTGACGAAGAAGTTGTGTGGGTACGAGAGCTAGGATTTGGACTGAACCGAGCATTTGACAAAGTACGAACAGTTGGCGATACAGGTACCTTTGAGCGTATGGCTGGAGTCCATCTTTCACTGGGGGCAAAACACGGTATTTATGGTAAAGCAGGATTTAAACGGCGTGATGGGATGTACCATGTAGATGTTTTTGCTGATACCCAAACATTTAGTCTAGACGATGAAGTAATTTACCAAAATGGTGCATGGACCGTCTAAGATAAAACTACAATGTGATTTGTTTAAAATCCGCAAATTTATTGAATTGTTCGTAAATCATAGCAAGTAGCTTTTTACGATTTGTACGAATCTCTAAATTGTCATCATTAACCATTACGTTGGTAAAAAAGTCATCCAATGATTTTTTGATCTCAAACTGTACTTCCAAACTCATTCCAAGATCATTAATGATTTGGAAATGTTTATCGTACAATATCCTTTCATAACTTCCAAAGAGTTTTTCATCGGGAAGTCCGACTTCATAGCCATCTTTGAGAATATTTGCAAGACGTTTGATGAGTGAAAATGACTCTTTTGCATCACTGCTTTTGGCCATTTCATCTACTTTGGAGATTTTATCATCCAATGCCAAAATATCTAAAAACCTCCCCTCTTCCCGGTTCACAACAGCCGCAATTATAGAAGGGTTAACATCAGGGTAAAAACCACTCAAACGCTCAATGACAAAAGCTTCTATATTATTAGCATACTCTTTATCTTGGGGATATAAAAGCTTTATATTGTCACGATTAATAAACTCAGATATATCCAAAGGGATTTTATGTTTAAGTACGATACTTACTATTCCATTGACTGCACGTCGAAGTGCAAAAGGGTCACGTGAACCCGTAGGGATTTCACCAATGCTAAACATACCAATCAAAGTATCAAGCTTCATCGCGATATTAACCACTGCACTTAGTGGTGAGCTAATATCGTCACCACTAAATTTATATTGCTCTTTGATCGCTTGTGCTATTACCATATCCTCATGAGGATAAAGTGCTTGAAAATAATACGAACCCATCAATCCTTGAAGCTCTGTAAACTCATATACCATCTCAGACATCAAATCAGCTTTTGCTAACGAAACCGCTTTATGAAGCATGGTTAGATCAATCTCCATGCTCAAAGCTAAAGATTTTGCGATTTCAATCTCACGTTCGATTTTTTGTGCAACTGTCCCCAAACCGTTCATAAAGACAACTTTTTCTAGACCTTGAGTTGTGAGACCTTTTTTGAGATCATTATGATAGAAAAATAGTCCATCTGACAGACGTGGACGTAAAACACGTTGATTTCCCTCAACTACTTGTGTAAAATCATCGGCAAGCGCATTTGAGACCACTACAAAAGCATTGATAAGCTTTCCATCTTTAAAAACAGGAAAATATCGTTGATGTTCTTTCATTGAAGTAATAATAACTTCGGGAGGCAAAGCGAGAAAACTCTCATCAAATTTTCCTAATAACGCAGTTGGATGCTCTGTAATAGCAACAACTTCATCCAGCAAATCTTCATCTACTTCAATTGACACACCATGTTCTTTTTCAAGCGCACTAAAAGCGGCCAAAATAGTAACACGGCGCTCTTGAGGAAACAATGTCACCGAACCATTTTTGAGAATATCAAAATAGCCGTGCAAAGAATTAACCGGCGTAGCCTCAAAACAGCTAATACGATGTACGTATGTCGAAGGATGTGATACAACCCCAAAGAGTTCAACTTCTACTTGCTTCTCACCTAGCATCACATTCACCCAACGAATCGGGCGAATAAAACTCTCTAAGTTACTTCCCCAGCGCATTGATTTACCAAAATTTAGACTTTTAATCCATTGGTTTATCATATCATTGAGCAACCCTGCACTATCCTGACCAGCAATAGTACGAGAATAATACAAAACCTCTTTGCCATTCTTTTCATTGGATCCTAGCTCATTAAAACCAACCCCACATTTTTTAGCAAATCCAAGAGCTGCAGGAGTTGGAATACCATCTTTTATCGCCATTTCTACAGGTGCACCAAAAAACTCTTCCATACGGTCATCTTGTTGCACTTTGAACTCTCTATGCCACAACACCAGACGACGAGGTGTATAGTAGAATTCAAATTCACACATAAGCCCATTTTTTTCAAGCAATAAAGCCCATTTTTTTTCAATTTCAGGAAGTTCTTTGAGTAATGGAACGGCAGGAAGTTCTTCGACGCCGATTTCGATTAAGAGAGGTTTTGTCATATAGAGGTCCAAATGTATAGTTTTACTGACTCAATTTTACTGCTATATTGGTTAAAAACCGCTGTTGAGGGCTTTATTCACAATAGGACAGCAATAATCCATTTTAATCCTTTTCTTTTATCATTTGATCAATAAATCTAAATACATCTGCACTTGCCTGCTCTATCAAATCGATTGATTTTTTAATCTCTTGTTTGGAGCACGTTACATTATTTCCTGAACATTTTTTTGCAAGAGCATTAGCTTCTCGGTGAACTATACTATGTGGTTGTTCAAGGCTTTTATATGCCTGAGTATTGCCATACGATTCATTACCAAGTGTCTCGTACCATTTACCTAAACGGCATGAAGTATGATCAGTTTCTTTGAACTCAGATTTTTCTCCAAAAATGAGTGCATATATATTGTTTTTATAGATAACATGGTCAACTTTGGCCAAACTACCAAATGCAAAATCAGCAAGAATATTGGTTTCATTTTTTGATTCGATTGCATTTTTTTTAAATGCAACAATATCATTATTGATTGAAATGATTAGATCTTTTGTTATTGATGTGAGATTATTTATCTCTTCCGTGCTACTTTGTATATCTGTTGTTTCCTGTTGCATAGTTTGAACAACAATCTCAATCTCTTTCGTGGCTTTTTGCGTACGCTCAGCCAATTTTCTGACTTCATCCGCCACGACAGCAAAGCCGCGTCCATGCTCACCAGCACGAGCAGCTTCAATAGCAGCATTGAGTGCAAGCAGATTTGTTTGATCAGCGATATCTTTGATAAGTGCTATAATGCTTGATATTTCTCCACTACGCTGAGCGAGTTGAATCGTCGACTGGACTGCCTCGAGCATATAGGATGAAAGTCGATCTGTTTGTGACATCGCATCAGTTGCAAGCTTACTTGCTTCACTGGAATCATGGGTCATTTGTATAGCGTCTTTAGTCATAACCCGTAAATGATCTACCATTGCAGTAAAAACATCTTGATTATTTTTTAAGGCTTCATGAATAGAAGAATGATGTCTAGCGAGGAGAGTTTGATCATGCCTAGCATCTTCTTTTTTGAATCGGTAAATAGTTGCATTGTGTATTGCTTGAGACTTAACTTCACCTTCACAGTCACCTATTTTAATAATTGAGTTATTTTTTCTTAGTTCTGAAATAATTTTATCATGATTTTGAAGAGCATCAAAGGCTAGATTGGATGCAATAATATTGTTATTCATATCAAGTGTTACCATATACTCATCATAAGAAAACGAAGAAATTGCTTCAAGCTGCATATTTTTTTCTTCCATCAAAAGAAGTTTAGCTTCGAGATCCTTTTTCTCTATCTCTAATGTGCGTATAGTTGCTTTTCCAAACATAATAAGGTCCTGTTTCTGATGTTATTAATAGTATAACATTTTACACTAAACTTATTGCAAATTAGTTACAAAATCATCAACTATTCTCATATCTAAAAGATAAATTCAATACGCCTATTTTTTGATTGCCCCTCAGCAGTTTCGTTGGAAGATATTGGATTGTTATCCCCCATCCCATGTACCTGAATGCTATTTGAATCTATACCCTGCAAAATTAAATAATCAGAAATCATTTTTGCACGCGCTTCTGAAAGAATAAGGTTAGTCGCGAATCGTGCTTGCATTAGCCTTGGAGGAAGGTTATCTGTGTAAACATTAACAATCACCGATTTATAACCACCTACCTTAAACAGTTGTGCCCATTTACTCAAATGCATCTGCCCTTCTTTGCTGATTATGATGTCTCTTCCTTCAAAAATTTGGTAGTTTCTGAATTTTTTTTGTGGGAGTGGAAAGATCATAGAGTTTTTTAAATTTACAGTTTCAACTGTGCGATTGGTTTCTCCAAGCTCAACCAACTCAGTATTTACTTGTTGTTTTTCTGCGGGTACGATATTTTTTTTAGTATACAGTTGTTTTGACGCCTCTTTATTACTTATAATACTGTTCGAATGGCTATGCACAGGAAGGTCATGCATACTTTCAACGAATAAACGCTTTGCAAATAAAAAATTCTTTCGATAAAAAGTCTTATCGATGGTATCATAATGGACACATTTGGCGGCATAAGAAGCATGTATGATTTTTCGATTTCCCAGATAAATAGCTACATGAGAAGGGACAGATTTATGTGTACTAAAAAAAAGTAAATCACCACTTTGAATATGTTTAAAATCAATTCGTTGACCTATGTGTGACTGTTCAAAAACACTTCTTGGAAGAAAAATTCCAAAATGGGTAAAAACCTCTTGAACGAATCCTGAACAATCAATTTTTTGTTTATTTTTATAACCATATCCATAAGAACAGCCAATAAAAGTATTTGCATATTGTAGAATTTTTGGGACAGATACTTCACGCATATTTTTATCAATCGGCACATTCAGAGATTTAGCATAGCCTATTTGGCACAAGAGTATAGTAATTACGAAATATTTTATCATTAGTCAGTCCATAATAACAAGTATTTGTTTGATCCCTCGGGCTGAGGAAAACTCTTTAAGAAATCGCGCGAGAACCAAAACATCGTCGTTCTTCATTCGTATACAGCCGTCTGATTCATGCTTTCCAATGGTTCTTTCATTAATAGTACCATGAATACGATAAGTTTGTCTCCCATCAACGACATGTGTCAATGATATTTTTGCAGCACCCATATAATTATAAGGGCTTTCAGGAGGAATTGCTTTTGGAAGTTCTATTTTACGTACATTTTTGAAATAATCAAGAGTGTTAGTAGTGGGATACCAAACGGGATGAAGAGAAATGGCGGAGACATACCCCACTCCTTTTGGTTTTTTAACATTGATTTTTGCAGAAGAGACTTTATAAGTTTTAAATCGTAACTCTTGATCATTTTTATACCCTTTTACTGTCATATAATTTTTGATTGAGTTAATATAAACAACAATACGATCCAGGTTTTTTGGATTATACGTCTTTATGTCTGATAATATAGGCAGTATAATTTGTTTAGTACAATTCTTTTCACTTTCTAAAAAAGTTATATTATTATCTAATTTAGCTTTAAGGATCTCATGATGAATGTTATCATCTAGAGCTTCCGCCTTTAATGGAAATGAGACCACTTTTCCTTGTTTAGTTTGAGAGAGATATTCTACTGTCAATTTCTCAACATAAGGTTTTAGTTTTTTTAGCTCCTTGGGCAAAGTCCTCCTAAAAGATTCTGCATCAGAAACATTTTTGAACATACCGTACGCCACTCTGTAAGAACCCGCTTCACTTCGAATAATAAACGCATCAGCTTTTGGATTTTTTATATAGTAATTTTTCTCAGAAAGTGCTTCTTCATAGGTAGTGCCAGAACATACAAATACGGTATATACTTTTGTATCTGCGATGGCTGATATTTGAAATAAATATATAAAAGCCAAAAAACAAAACGCTCTATAAATCACTATTATCCTTATATTATTTATAAATTTATGATCTGTCAACACTATATGAGACACAAAATAAAAATTGTTAAGCGCTCATTTCATTTAGTAACAACTGCTTTTAAAATCCCAAAAGTGTTTTTGTTATTGGAGATATGGGGCATATTTTCCCACTTAGGTTATTTTTCTTGACATTAAGTTATGAAAGTTTAGCTAAAAATATTCGCAAAAAGTTCTCAAAGGTAATTTTTTTGAGAATTCATTAGAATTATAGTATACATAAAATGCTAACCCCAATAATTCCATACCAAATTAGACAACAAGCCGATTTGCTCTATAATTAGGTACTTTAAAGCGAAAAAGTCACACCAAAAACTTTCACCTATCGGGTGTGACTTTTCCTAACTTGGACTTCAATTATGCCCCAAACAATATTAAATTTCCAACTTGAATCCACAAACGAAAAGTTGACACCTAGAACAGGTATAACCATATTTGGAGAGTATCTCAAAGGGATGAACCTTGAGACACTTTGCAACACAAATCTTCCATTAGCCAAACATCCAAACGGATACGCACCTTTTGAATTTATCTATCCCCTTATCCTTATGCTCCATAGCGGTGGAAGAGTTCTTGATGATATCAAAGAGATACGACAAGACTGTGCATTATTGACATTATTAAAAATGGACACTATTCCAACACCATCTGCCTTTACGAAATATCTCCATAAACATAGCACCATCGGAGAAACTGGAATACGAAAAATCAACCAACAATTTCTCAAACGCTTTTTAAAATCAATCAAAAACAAAGAGCTTATCTTGGATATCGATGCCACCTTTATTGAAGCTCATAAGAGCACAGCAAAGTGGTCCTATAAAAATGCACCCGGTTATATGCCAATGGTTGGGCATATAAATGGTGGCTATGTGATTGATGTTGACTTCAGAGAAGGCAATGAGGCGCCTGCAGACAAAAATCTAGAGTTTATCAAACAGTGTCAGAAACAGCTTCCATTGGGAGTAAAGTTTGACAGATTTCGTGCCGACAGCGCCTCTTATCAAGCGGGGATATTTAATCACTGTGATAAAGAGAATATTCTTTTTACCGTCACAGCCAAAAAGAGCACAAATGTGTTTGATTCAATCAAAGCAATAAAAGAAGATGAGTGGGAAATCTTCTCTAAAAGAGAGAAAGTAGCCGAGTTTATGCATACAATGCAAGATACTGAGAATGCTTTTAGAATGATCGTCATTAAAAAAGATATAACGCCTATGCTTCCAACGCTTGAGGGCTATATCAGCGATGAAGTGATGATGCAACACCAAGATGAAATCTACTACTGTATTGCTACCAACGATAATGATTTAACTCCAGAAGAGATTATAAAACTTCACCGTCAACGAGGTGAAACCAGTGAGAATAAAATCAAAGAGTTAAAAAATGGTTTCAATATGAGCTATCTTCCAACATCCAACACACAAGCGAATGCTTTTTACTTTGCAATAGGGACATTAGCCTACAATCTGTTTTTACTCTTCAAACAGATTTTAGACACTAATCTCCAAAAACACACCATAAAAACCATCCGCTACAAACTGTACAACATTGCAGGAAAAGTGGTTTCACACGCTAGAGCAGTAACACTCAAAGTCAATGAGCAATTTCAAGATTTCCTTCAACAAATAAGATATCGAGCTTATGAAGAGAGTTTGCAATGACAACTAAACACCTGAAAAACCCATTGCTGTATAGACTTACCGCAAGATACTATTGCCTAAAAAACAGTAAATCCTGCCAAACATGTCAAGATCTTACTAAATTTGGAGTTCAAAAATGTAAAGCATAATTTTATAGCCTAAACTGGCGTTCTATTTCTCCAAAAAAATGATGCTTTTTTATAAAGAGGGGGG
>CAMBHX010000054.1 GCA_945867285.1 Sulfuricurvum sp. IAE1 | reverse complement strand
GCTCATAACGGAGTTGTCGTAGGTTCAAGTCCTACTTGACCCACCATCTTCAAAACACTGCAATTATCAAACATCTTACAAAAATCATAAAAGTATCTATTAATGCTTATTGTCGTCCCTGTTATTGCATCGTTTCATAAAGCTGCGCAAGTGATTCAACAAACAAAGGGTGGTCGTTTGGAGCACGTGCTACACGGTAGTCGTCAATTCCAAGTGCTTTGGCTTTCTCTCGGTATTCTATATCAAGTTCAAATTCTGTCTCGGAATTGTCAACTGTAAAAGCGATAGGATAGATGATGACTTTTTTGGTCTTTAGGCTGGCAAGCTTATCTTCTAGATAGGGTCGTATCCACTCTAATGGTCCGAGTCTGGATTGATAGGCCAAATGGGTTTTGTTGAAATGGATTCCAGCATCGTTAAGTGCGCGCCGTGCATGATAGACGTTGTTGCGGATATGTCGTTGATAGAGGTCACCTTTGGCAATAATCTGTTTTGTCAGTCCATGTGCTGAAAAAACGAGATCAAATTCTTGGGGATCATCGTCTCCAATTGTTTCTTTGATACGTTCAATAATCGCATTGATATAGTTGGGTTCATTGTAATAGCGGTCAATAGTTTTAATCTTGTGTGAAATTCCTAAACGCAAGGACTCTTCGTGTAAAACGTCAAAAGAGGAGATGGTTGTTGTCGATGAATGATGGGGATAAAGAGGGATGGCATAAATCTCATCATAGGATGCAACATCTTTGAGTACATCAACGGTATAAGGAGGGGTATAGCGCATCACATAATGAACATCGACATTTAGACGCTTGGAGAGTGCATTGACGAGATTGCGTGTGTGTCCAACGATAGGAGATTTGCCTCCAATCAAAGAATAGTTATGTTGGGATTCTTTGAGCCTCAGGGTTGTAATGAGCCATGCGATGATAGAACGGATTGGTTTTGGAGCACCAATAATACGTTTGTCATTAAACATATTGGTCAAAAAAACTTTTACTTCAGAGAGATTGTTGGGACCACCCATATTGAGTAAAAGAACCGCCTTGGTTGTGTGCATCATAAGGAACCTGTCCATATTGCATTTAACAAAAGTAAAGCAATACAAGAGGAAGCGAGAAATGCAAAGAATGGATGGTGCTCAAAGAGTTCAATCATTGGTAGTCTCCGATAAATAAATATAGAGTAATGATAGGAAAAAAAACAATCCTTTCGTAGAGGTTTTTTGACAGTTTGATAGTGGATGATTACTGTTTTAAAAAATAGGCTTTGGTTGCGTTGTGACGATACTTAAACATGGAATCCATATCTAGCTTGAGCAGTGGAAAAGCCAAAGCGCCGAGCCATCCCATGGGGAAGCTGATCGTTAAGGTCTCTTCCATCAGTGTTGTTTGGGGTGTTGTAGAAGTAAAATGTCGTTGATGACGAAAAAAAGCAAAGGGACCTTTGAGCATTAAATCAGTTATCGTGTTGGGGCATTGTAGCTGTTGGATTTGCATCTCCCATCGTGTAGAGATTCCAAATCGAACAATGTCTAATACGACTACACTGTTTTCAATCATAGGATTTTCCATGGAGATGATGGTTACGTTTATCCAAGGTGGAGTGATTAGAGGAAGATTGTGGGTATTGGTGTGAAACTGATATACATGCTCTTGTGAAGCGTTGATTAGGCAGGTGTAAGAGAGTGTGAATGGTTTCATGACTAAAGATTCAACAATTGCATTGCTTGAATCATGTCCTTGTCCCCACGCCCTGAAAGACTGACGATAACAGTTTTATTCTCGAGCATATCACGTGGCATTTTTTTCAGATAAGCAATGGCATGAGCACTCTCAAAGGCAGGGACAATACCCTCTGCACGACTGAGCCAGACAAATGCCTCCATTGCCTCTTCGTCTGTGACACTGTTGTATATTACCTTTCCTTGTTCCATCAAATAGGAGTGTTCCGGACCAATGCCTGGATAATCTAAACCTGCAGAAATGGAATGTGCTTCGTTTATTTGCCCATCATCGCTTTGTAGCAGATAGCTCAGTTGACCGTGTAAAATTCCTGGACGTCCAAGCGCTAAACTGGCGCCATGTTTGCCTGAATCCAGTCCGTGTCCTCCTGCTTCGATTCCAATGCATTGGGTTGTCTCTTCGTTGATAAAATGGGCAAACATTCCTAGTGCATTTGATCCTCCACCGATACAGGCAATGACATAATCGGGGAGTTTTTTGTGTTGTTTTAAAATTTGTTCCTTGGCCTCGTAGCTGATTATAGCTTGAAAATCACGTACCATTAGAGGATACGGATGGGGGCCTGCTGCAGTTCCTATAATGTAAAACGTATCACGGGCATGAGTGACCCAGTGACGGATTGCTTCGTTCATGGCATCTTTGAGGGTACGGCTTCCTGAGCTTACGGGATGAACTTTTGCCCCTAAGAGTTTCATCCGAAATACATTGAGTTCTTGGCGTTGGACATCTTTTTCGCCCATAAATATTTCGCATTCAAGTCCCATTAAAGCAGCTATTGTAGCTGTCGCAACACCATGTTGTCCTGCTCCCGTTTCGGCTATGATTTTGGTTTTCCCCATCCGTTTTGCCAAAATACCTTGCGCTACGGTGTTGTTGATTTTATGTGCTCCCGTATGATTTAAATCTTCACGTTTTAGAAATATTGTGGCTCCTAGTTCTTCAGAGATACTTTTTGCTAGATACAAAGGTGAAGGACGTCCGACATACGTATCAAGTAAAGCATTGACCTCTGACCAAAATTGTGGATCAAAGCGATACGATTTATATGCTGTATCAAGTTCGATAAGGGCAGGCATAAGGGTTTCGGGGACAAAACGGCCGCCAAATTTTCCAAAATGTCCTGTTTCGTCAGGATCAAAGTCAAAGGCAGTGGGAGTGTAGGGTTTCATAATGATACAGCCTTTGGAAGTAATTTTTCAATATCTGAAGCAATTGCTTCAGGTGACGTGGAGGGAGCATAACGTTTGATGACTTTACCTTCTTTGTTGACTAAAAATTTTGTGAAATTCCATTTGATTGCTTCACTTCCTAGAATTCCGGTGGCTTCTTGTTTTAGTGTACGATAAAGCGGATGAGTCTTGGGACCATTGACATCGATTTTTGCAAACATGGGAAACGTAACACCATAACTGATGCGGCAAAAATTCTCAATCCCTTTTTCATCCAGTGGTTCTTGTCCAGCAAACTGATTGCAAGGGAAACCAAGAACGACAAACCCTTGTCTCTTGTAGTTCTTGTAGAGTTTTTCTAATCCATCAAACTGGGGTGTAAAACCGCATCCGCTTGCTGTATTGACAATAAGCATGACTTTTCCTTTGTAGGGAGACAGTGTTATTTTTTCATGATGAATTGTGACGACTTCAAGGTCGTACAGTGATTGTGGTTGTGTTGCCATTAGGGTGCTCCATGTAGTGATTAATACGAAAAAATGTTTGAGTTTCATAGATTGGCCTTTTTGATGAGATTGATTGCCATCCCTTTAAAGACGAAAAAATGAACGGGGATCAGGGCATACCAATAGAGTCTACCAGCAAGACCTTGGGGATAAAAATAAGCACTTTGATACAGTTTTCCGTCTTTGATTAAAAACTCAAGCCATGCTTTTCCTGGCAATTTCATTTGAGCGAAGAGCAAAAGCCGATGATTATCTTGTATGTCCACTACTTTCCAAAAATCGATACTATCTCCCACTCGAACTAGATGAGGATCACGTCTCCCTCGTGAAATACCATAGCCACCGAAAAGTTTATCGATAAAGCCTCGTATTTCCCACAGCCAATCATATCCAAACCATCCCGTCTTTCCTCCGACTGAACAAAATGTGTCAAACAATTTTTTGGCGGATAGAGTGCCAAGTGGTATGATTTGACGATCAATAAACACGGCATGAGCTAAATTGGCATGGTCTGTCTCCCATGCCTCTCCTGAAGCATCTGACCATCGACTGAGCACTTGTGCTGTTTTTATCTCTTCGACTGTAGCAGTAACTGCTTGGCGATACGATATTGGATGGATGGTGGAAAAAAGTTTTGTAGCATTATCGTTGGTCAAGAGGACTTCACTTTTGAGCCCTTCTATAAGTGCGGATGCTATGGAATAGGGGACAGGTGTCATAATGGTGAGCCAATACGACGAAAGTTTCGGGGTGAAAAAAGGGATAGGTATCAGTGTGCGTTCTAATCCTACTGCATCAGCATAGCCCAAAAGTAGATTTTTATAGCTCATTGTTTCACTTCCAATGTCGATCATAACATTTTCCTGCGAGGTTATGGAGGAGGCAAGGGTTAGATACTCGATAACGTCACTTTGTGAGATAGGTTGACAGAGGGTATTGACCCATTTTGGTGTGATCATAAAAGGGAGTTTTTCCACCAAATGGCGGATGATTTCAAAGCTAGCAGAGCCAGATCCAATAATAACACCTGCTCGAAACCATAATGTTTGAATCGCATCAGGTCTGGAACTTAGTATCTCGCCCGTTTCAATACGACTAAGCAGATGTTCGCTCGCACTTTTTTTTTCACCCAAACCGCCCAAATAAATAATTCGTTTCACTCCTGCTTTGATACAGGCATCCAAAAAGTTTTGAGCACTTTTACGATCGAGTTCTCGGTAGTTATGGGATGCCATGGAGTGAATCAGATAATATGCCGTGTCAATTCCTTCAAGTGCACGATTGAGGCTTTGGGTATCAAATGTGTTTCCCTGAACAATTTCAACGTTTTCTTGAGTATTAAGTGTTTGCTGGTGTGTGACAAAAAGACGTAGCTGAATTGTCTTTTCTTGTAATAATCTGTGTTTGAGGCGTCGTCCAATGTATCCATTGGCTCCAGTGAGTAAGATTTTCATGAATGTACCAACATTCCTTGTTTAAGCTGTGTAATATTGCGTTTAATATCACCTTCCCAAATCGCACTGACAATACTAATCATATCAGGTTTGTGAGCAGAAATTTCATGGATATTGGTGACGTTAATTCCTCCAATAGCACAAATAGGGATAACTAGTTCGTTATTGGCCTTTTCCAGAACGCTCATTGAGACAATACCTGAGTGTGGTTTTGTGGGTGAAGGGAAAAATGATCCAAAAGCGACATAATTTGCTCCATCACTTTGAGCTTCGAGAGCTTTTCGAATGCTTCCATAACACGATACACCAATAATACCTTTGGGAAAAATAGCTCGTGCTTCACATAGGGTGATATCATCTTTACCGATATGTAAACCATCAGCATCTATTTTTTGAGCCAAGTGCGGTCTGTCATCGATGATAAATGTAGCACTGTGTTGTGAGCACAGTTGTTGTAACTGGATGCAAATTTTTTCAACGTCATTGTCGGTATCGTTTTTATTACGATATTGAATAATTTTCACACCGGCTTCAAGAGCAATTTTAACCTGAGAAACAACACTTGCATCAGGAGTTAAGTGTTCGTCAGTTATGGCATAGAGTCCTTTAAGCGACATATTTTCCTCCTACTTTATGATGGATGGGTCCACGACCATGTCCTAACGCCGGAGCACAACGGATCGCTTGGGTAATAAAACGTTTTGAGCGTTCAACTGACTCTTCGAGACTTAGTCCTAATGCGAGATTGGCAGCGATTGCTGACGAAAAAGAGCATCCTGTTCCGTGTTGGCTTGTTGAATCAATAAGTTCAGAGGTAAAAATTCTCTTTTGGTGACCAAAATAGAGCAAATCAGCACTAATAGTGTTCATAACGTGATTTTTAATCAATACAGGCGCCGGATGATCGATGAGTGTTTTGAGGGAATCCGTATCCCCGCTTTTGTATCCAAAGAGCCGATAGGCTTCGTAGAGATTTGGGGTGCTTAGGGTCACAATACGTGAAAGTTCACGTAAAGCATCTATGGCATCGCTTTTGAGAAGATCGGAGCCCGCCTTTGAGACACATACGGGATCAAGAACGATAGGAATGTTCAAAGGAGTGATAACACGGTGGACCATGTGAATAATATCAGTATCATACAGCATACCGATTTTAATTGCCGATACGTCAAAATCACTCAATACACTTTGGATTTGCTGTTCGATAAAATCAACACTCAAAGGGAAGAGTTCTTGAACCCCTGTTGTATTTTGAGCGGTGAGTACTGTTATCGCAGAAGCTCCAAAGACACCAAATGCTTCAAACGTTTTTAAATCAGCTTGGATTCCTGCTCCGCCGCTACTGTCCGATCCTGCTATGGTTAAAACAACTTGCATCTGTAACTCCTGAAAATGATTCTATTATTTTATGTCAATAATAAAAGATTTCGTAGAGGATTTGTGTCACTTGATGGAGTTATTTTTTTGAGGCACGTACAGTGTCTCCCAATGTGGCATAGCGTCCTTGTCCAAAAAATAATACATTTTGAGCGGGTTTATCGTGATTGATGTAGGTTTCATTGATTTGGATAATAAAAATGGTGTGATCACCGTTTTGATAGGTATCGATCACATCACCTACAAAAACCATATCGGATTCATCTAAAATTACATTGTTGTTCTTATCTCGACGGGTTGCGTGAAGGGTGGTTTTTGAAAGCTTGTCACCACCATGTTCTTTTCCAAACAGATCGATTTCTTCATAGTATGAAAAAGGGAGAAAGTTTAGGGTACAGCTACGATGTTCCAATAGCAGTGAATGGGTCATGTTTTCATCACGAACTCCAATAGCATAACGAAAAGGGGATTTGCTGATGGGCATATGCCACGACAGAGCCATAAGGTTGTTGTAGCATCCTACCACTGCGGCAATGCGTGGTTGATGATGCGAGGATGAGGTGAAATAGTCAGATAGTGTCAACATTGTGTTTCCTTAGTGTAAAAAAGCATTTTTGAAATCATTTTTGTCTAATGTTGTAACTCCAATCTCGGTGAAAAATTCTAAAATAGGGAGCTCTTTGGTGTAACTAGAGGTGAAGTCAGGGTTAAAACAGTGAATAGTTGCACGTAAAATATCATCCATGAGCGGTGATGATTCACTGTTGGTATAGGCATAATACTCGTTCATAGCTATTTCAGGCGAGGCATGGATCAAAGCAATGGCTTCTTTAACTGCATTCACAAACGTTTCACACATAGCTGTATGTGAGTGATAATACGATTTATTAACAAAAATATCCAGTGCGCTAAAATTTGCAAATCCTGCATTACTCGCGTCCAAATAAAGTACTTCCATCCCTTCATGCTGCGCTTCGATTCCTTCAAAGTTATAAAAATAAAGCCACCCAGCATCGGCTCCTTCGTTCATGTATTTGAGATGTTCAAACCCATTAGAAACAAACGTCACTTGATCACGCAACACTGTAACCCCTTTTTGAGCATAAAAACGTCGAATAATTTCAAAACCAATAGTGTTCGTTGTTTCATTGGAGACAGGTGTTGTGACGACTATACTCTCACCATTGAGGAGTTTGTCATAAGAAGAGGCTTTGAGTAAGACACCACCTTGTGTCTCAAAAAACATCCCAAGTGAGAGAAAATTTTCATCGTATTGTTCGATAAGATGAAGCGGTTCGTTTGTTGCGAATTGGATATTGCCATTGAGTAGTTCACTCAAACCGTCATAATGTTCATCGGGCTCGATCAGCTCGAACTCAATACCATGTTTGTCAAAGATTCCACATTTTTGTGCAACAATAAAAGGGAGATGGTCAGGGTTGAGAAACCATTCAATCGCTAAAGAGAATTTCATACGTGTATTCCTTGCGGCAAGTTTGTATCGCCTAATTTATGATATGTGTTATTTTAAAAAAATAACTGAAAAATTCGTAGAGGATTTGTGTCGTTTTATAAGAGTGAAAGAGGATTATGAGTAACGATTAAATTATGGTTATTCATAATCTTATTTTTAATACAGTTGACACTGTTTTAAGAGGGTATCGTCGCATTCGATAATCTGGCGTTTGCGTAAATCTTCAATGACTTTTTGGTCGCAGTCGACATCTTTTGGCCATTCGCGTGTATAACCATCAAGGGTGTTTTTGGTAGTTGCGTCGATGCCGATAAAGGGATGAAGCCAAATATCTTTTTGTGCATCGATATTATTGACAGTACGCCAGACAAGCATGTAAGGATTTTCAACATCATTGTTGAGCTCATCTACAAATACCACTATGCGCAGATGATTGTTCAATGGTGAGAGTGCTTCAAAAAGTGTTTTTGCAGGTGCGGTTTTGGTGTATTGTACGACGGTGATGGGGTTGGCAGTGTGGGTCATGTATTGTTTGAGAGAGATGATGCTTGGACTGAGGAGTGAAACATGTTCGTATAATCGTTCATCGCTGAGCACATCACATGTTTTTGCTTTGATCTCTCCAGTCGCATCGACCCCAAGTTTTCCGCCAACAAGGGTTTCATAGCTGGAGTGATCCAGTGCGTCGATAATGCCACTGGTGATGAGAATCGATGATGGAGAGAGACGATTGAGGATATGTTCTGTCAGTGACCAATAGTCGGTGAGGGCAGGGGCATCTTCTTCGACAAAAAGGGCATGTTTTACAAAACTCATTTGTCCTACTCCCCAAAATGCGTGCATGATTTGTTGTGCGTGACCTTTGAAACGGGTCTTGAGTTTGGCGAGGATGAGATTGTGAAAAACACCGTTTTCGGGCATGTGATAATCAATCAGATCGGGAGCGGTGGTTTGGAGTAAGGGAAGGAATATCCGCTCTGTTGCCCATCCCATGTATTTGTCTTCCAGCGGCGGTTTCCCTACAACGGTGGCTTGGTAGATAGGAGATTTACCCGTAGTGATAGCACTTATTTCCAATACGGGATAGAGTTCTTGTGGAGTGTAATATCCTGTATGATCGCCAAAAGGCCCTTCGATACGAAGATTACTCGGATCAACAAATCCCTCGATGACGATGTCTACGTCGTGAGGAATATAGATATCGTTGGTGATGGATTTAACGATCTTGGCATTTTTCTTTTGGACAAATCCGTAGAGCATCAGCTCAAACATACCATAAGGCATGGGCGCTTGTCCGCACCAAATGTAGAGGGGATGACCTCCAATAGCGATGGAAACAGGCATTTTTTTACCTGCTTCACGGTACTGGTCAAAAAAGCATGAGGAATCTTTGTGAATTTGCCAGTGCAATCCTAGATGACTCTCGTCGTATTTTTGGAGACGGTACATTCCTAGATTTTGCATTTTTCCGTCTAAACTTTGGGTATAGACTTGTCCCATCGTGATAAAAGGTCCTCCATCTTCACTCCATGTAGTGAGTATAGGTAAACGATCCAGCGATGCATTCGCACCTTCGTAGATGACACTTTGGCACTCTCCTCTTTTTTTACTCCGTTTTGGAGGGACGTTTTTAAGATTGAACAGTTGAGAGAGCATCGACATTTTCCCCATAAATCCTTCCGGAGGTTTTATGTGTAAAAGGGTACGGATTTCACTGGCTATAGTATCAGGATGGTTTCCAAAAATCCACTCCGTAATTTCAAAATTGGCAAACATATTCATTACTACAGGCATTTCATAAACCGTACCATTTTTTTGGTCTATTGGATGAGAAAAAAGGAGCACTTTTGGGTTCGCGAGTTTGGCTTCCACATAGGCAACATGAGGTATTTCGAGGAAAACATCCAAAGGCTCATCAATGATTTTGAGCCAGTCGCGTTTTTTCAGCTCTTCGAGTAAAGATTGTAGGGTGCTCATTATTGGAAGCCTTTAACTAAATTTTTAAAATCATAGTGTGGTTGAGTGATTTCTTGTAGGGTGTTTTTGTCCTTTCATCAACCGACATAGAAGTGCTACGAATAATAAAGCAAATCCATTAAAATATTGAAAAATAAAGGATACGGTTGTGAAAAATTACGATGCACTTTTTGAGGATGAAAATGATATTTTTGGGGGAACTCCACAATCTAAATACTGGGATATTTCCAAGCAAATTAGTGAGGATTTCGCTCAGGAAGCATTCGATGATATCATTACTCGAATGGCCTCAATGGAACAAATGTTAATGAAATATTATGATGAAGAGGAGCTTGATGAATCGGTGAAGTATTTTGGTTATGACAATAGTACTTTGATTGAAGAGCGAAAAAAGAGTCTTTATATGGAACTTGCAGGCCGTTTGATTTACAAGCTCACGGATTGATACCACTGGGATTATACTTAAGTTTAGTCCCTAATTTTAGAAATCATCAAAACTGAGACTTCCTTTGGAGTAATTCGTAACAGTTCCCTCGAAAAAGTTGGTTTTCTGGTCATTAAACTTGGAGAAATCATCAACCCATTTGATAGGGTTGGCAACATTGTAGAGTTTTTTCATTCCTACGGCG